>JAJYMP010000206.1 GCA_021786915.1 Chloroflexota bacterium | reverse complement strand
GTGAAGAGCGCCCAGCCGGTCGAGACCTTGCGGTAGAAGAGGAAGGTCACCTTCGCCGCCGGCAGCTCCGGGCGGGCGGGCCGGACGGTCGTGGTGAACGTCACCTTCGTGTTCCGGGCGACGACCTTCGTCGTTCCGCTGTTCGTCGGGCGCAGGAGCGCGATCTGGCGGACGACGACCCGGGTCGTGTTGCTCGTGCCGGCAATCAGGTCACCCGAGCCGGCAAAGACGACCCGGTAGTAGAGGTTCGTCGCCGGCCGGTACGGGTACGACGAGGTGCCGTTCGCGTCGGTCGTCAGGGTCGCGATCGTCGCCCAGCTCACGCCGTCCCGGGCGCCCTGGAGGATGAACGTCTTGTCCGCCCCGTTGACGAGGAAGCGGGTCGTGAGCACGACCGTGCCGCCCCAGGTGATCACGCTCGCCGAGGGCGTCAGGGTGATCTCGGCCGGCGGCGCGGTGACCGTGAAGGCGTTCGAGGTCGCCGGCTGGAGGGTGGTGGTCCCCGGGACGATGCTGCTCGCCGTCGCGACGAGCGTGTAGCCGACCCCCGCGGTGCTGATCCTGCAGCCGGCGAAGACGGCCTTGCCGGCATTCGGGACGGTCGTCGCGGTCGCCACGGTCTGGCTCGGGGTGCAGGTGAGGACGCCGGGCGGGACGCCCGGATTCGCGCCGATCGTGAGCGCCACGTTCGCGCTCACCCCGGAGGTCACGACGTTGCCGCCCGCATCGGTGATCGCGACGACCGGCTGGGTCGTGAACGCCTGGCCGGCGGTGGCACCGGCCGGCTGGGTCGTGAAGACGAGCGTCGTCGCCGGCCCGACGCTCACGCTGAACGTGGTCGTCGTCGCCGAGGTCAGTCCGCTGGCCGAGGCCGTCAGCTTGTAGCCCATTCCGGCCTTATCGATCACGCAGCCCGCGAAGTTGGCGATCCCCTGCGCCGCGACTTTCGAGTTGCCGCCGGTGCATGCCAGAACCGCCGTGCCTCCGCCGGTCGGCGTCCCGGAGACGGAGAGCGTCACAACGGTCGTGGTATCGGAGGTGACGATCTTGCCGTTCGCGTCCTGGATCTGGACCTGCGGCTGGCTGGCCGCCGGCCAGACCGTACCACCGGTGAGCCCGGTCGGGGCGGTTGTGTTGCAGGTCGACGCCGTCCCCCAGCAGACGGCGAGCTTGCTCGCCGGGCCGGAGGTCACATTGAACGACGGGCTCGTGACCGGACTCAGCCCGCCCGCGCCGTCGTCGGCCGTCAGCGTGTACCCATTGGCGATGGCGGTCTGGGTGCAGCCTGTGAACTGCGCCTCGCCGCTCACGGCGGCATGGCTGAGGTTGTTCGCGCAGCTGAACGTTCCGCTGCTGGCGCTGATCGTGAGCGTGATCGTCCGGGTGTCGGTCGTCTGGTTTCCGCCAGCATCCTGGATCGCGACCTTCACGGTGCCAAGGCTGGTCGTCGTCGTGGGCGCCGGCCAGGTCGTGAAGGCAAGCCGTGCGGGCGTCCCCACGATGATCGTCAGCGAGACCTCGGGCACGGTTCCGGTCTGACCCGGCGTCGTCGCCTTGAGGACGTACGTGCCGGCCTTGTCGAGCGAACAACCGACGAACGTTGCGATCCCGAGACTCGGCCCCGACGAACCGGTGGACTGCTGGTTCGTCGCCGGGTTGCAGGTGAGCGCCCCCGGCCCGCTCTTGACCGCCAGAGTCACGACATCTCCGCCCCGGAGGTTGTCGAACTTGTCCTTGCTCGTGACCTGCGGCTGGACGGAGAATGCCGACCCGCCTCCCAGCGGGGCGATCGGGGCAACGGGAGAGGTGCTGAACGTCAGGATCGGCGCGCCTGGGACTTCGGTGACCGTACCGTAGTTCCCCGGCTTGGGTGCGTTGGTCGTCGCGTCGCCGGTGTTCGTGATATTGCCGCTCGGCAGCGGGCCCGCGCCGGCCGTCGGCCGCACCTGGAGCCCAGCGAACGTCAGCGTGCACGCAGTCGTGACCGAGGGCGCTCCCGCGATCGTCACTGTCGCGGTCGTCGTGGTCATCGTCACCGCACTCACCGTGAGCGTGCAGCCCGGGTTCAAGGTCACCGATCCGCTCAGAGGATTGAACTCGAACCCCGATGGCGGCAGAGTCAGAATGATCGCCCCGTTGCCGAATTGGCCCGCCGCGTCCTCGGCGATCACCGGACCCGTCATCGACGTGTAGACGCCGCTGCCACCGGTCACCGCCGTGTCTGCCGAGACGTTCACGATCGCCGGAGTCGGAACCGCCACCGCCGCGCGTACGACGGCCACCAGCCCGATCGGCAGCAGGGACGCAACCAGAAGTCCGATCGCCAGGGCCCCTCCGAGACCCCCCGCCCGGACGGAACCACGCATCGCGTTCGTCATCGTGCACGATCCTCCCGAGCAAGTCTGCGCTCCAGACGGGCTGGCTGTCCATTGTCGGCGAGCCGACTCACCCGACACGTATCTCGCGCCAGCCGGCGCCAGAGGCCTCCGGCCGGATGGGCTACCCTTGCCTGCACGCCGAGCCCCCGATCGCCGACGAGGAGCGAGCCGGTGGCATGCGGACACCACTCCTACCCGCCGCGCACCAGGCGCCGAGGGGCACCCGAACGAGGCGGAGATCCCGGAGGCCGCTCCTTGTCCCCTGCCCCTGCTCGACTCCTCCTCGCGCTCGGCGCATCTCTGCTCGTCGCCGCCTGCTCAGGGCAGGTCGCCCCGAGCGCTCCGACACGTCCCACCACGGCGCCAGGGACAGGATCGCCCGCCGCGATCGCCCCGACGGCGACTCCCCCTCTCCTTCCATCGACAGCACCCGCGCCGCCCGTCGCCACGCCGTTTCCGTGCGCGACATACGGCCTGACGTGCCAGACGTTCCCAGTTGAGACCACCCTGGGTGTCCCGTTCACACCGCCCGTCCCGTGCGGCCCGATCGGCGCGGGCGCGACGATCCCCGGCGCCGCCACGCCTGCGCCCGGGGAGACCGTCGCGACCTGCCAGGTCCAGCTCGACGTCTACGCACCCTCGGGCGGCTCCAGGCGGCCGACCGTCGTGCTGATCCCGGGCGGCCCCCTGCCCCTCGGCCAGCGCACGTACCTGGGCAGCTTCGCTCAGCTGATCGCGGGCCAGGGAGCGCTCGTCTTCGCCGCCGATTACCGGTCCGGCCCCGAGTACGGCGGTGGTTCGCCGCGGACATTCCAGGATGTCGCCTGCGCCATCCGCTTCGCCCGCGCCACCGCCCCACGCTACGGCGGCGACCCGGGGCGGGTCGTCCTGGCCGCCCACTCGTTCGGCGGCTTTCCGGCCGCGGTCGTCACGCTCTCCCCCACTGAGGTCGCCCTCGATGCCGCCAGCTGCCTGGCACCGACGGGCTCGGGCCGGCCGGACGCCTTCGTCGGGATCGACGCGATCTACTCGCTGGACGCGATCCTGCCCGACTTCCTCGACCGGTTTTTCGGCGGTCCCAGGACCGACCGTCCGGACGAGTGGAACGCCGGAGACCCCTCAGTCCTGCTCAGCCAGCCCGGCACGCCTGCGGTGCCGATCCGGCTCGTCCAGGGTGCCCGGGACATGACGGTTCGGCCGGAGGCATCTCTCGCCTTCCAGGCCAGGCTCCGCGAGGCCGGCCACGACGTAACGCTCACCACCATCGAAGACGCCGACCACACGCGCGTCCTCAGCCACCCGGCCACGGTGGCCGCCGTGCTGGCGGCCACCGGGAGCTAGCGGATCACGCTCCAGGAGTAGGCCGGGCTCACGTTGTTGGCGAACTCAGGTGTGGGCACCACTGACACGCGCCAGTAGAACCGCCCGGCCGACGGCGTCCAGGTCAGCGTCGCCCGCCCGGTCGCGTCGGTCGCCCGCCCGAAGCTTCCGGCATAGCGCCAGGTGCGCCGCAGCGGGTCGTAGCGGTAGAGCCGGAACGAGACGGACACGCCGGCGGCCGGCGGGCCCACCTGCGCGCTCAGCGTGATCGCCTTCCCGGCCCGCACGGTGCGCGTCACCGATGACGAGATCCCCGCCAGGGCGACGGTCCGTCGAACGATCACCCTGACCGCGCCCGACTCGGCGGGCGTCTGCGTCGGCGACCCGGCGAACGTCGCCCGGTACCAGGCGTTCATCGGCGGCACCGCCGTCATCTCGAACCGGCCCCCGGCCAGGCCGAGTGAGGTGACCGGGACGAACGACGACGCGCCAGCCTGGCGGATCTCAACCTGGACCAGGGACTGGTCGGCAGCCATTGCCTGGCCCGAGAGGCTGACGCTCTCCCCGTACGTGACGACCGATCGCGAGGTCGCCAGGGAAAGCGTCGTCGGGACGAGTGGCGTGATCGTCCACGAGCCGATCGGGACGAGCGCGTTCCCGGCCAGGTCGCGGACGCTCCCCACGGTCACCGCGTACGGCGCCCCGGGCACGAGATCGGCCGAGGGCACGAAGCGCCCGGTCCGTGTCGCGGCGTCGTACGTGTACGTGCCGGGCACGAGCAGGCCGGTCGCGCCCTGGACGACGAGGCCCAGGAGGCGCCAGCTGTCCGGCTCGATCGGCTCGTCGAACCGGACGAGGAATGTCGGGCGAAGCCCTGCCACGCTCGAGTCCGGGGTGGGCGCGATGACGCTGACGGCCGGCGGCCGCGTGTCCAGGACGATCGAGTCACTGACCGGCGCCGATTCGATCCCGACGCCGCTCCTGACCTTCGCCCAGAGCGTCTTGACCCCATCCCCCGGCGGGAACGTCCAGCTCGAGACCGTGGTGTACGTCTGCCACGGACCGAAGGTGACGCCGTCAGCGCTGAACGACATCTGCGCCGTCCCCGACAGCGTCGCCGAGGCGGTGAGCTCGACCGGAACCGTCGTCGAATTGATCGCACGCCTCCCCTGGCCAAGGGTGAGGGTGGCAATCGGCACGGTGCGATCCGCGACGAGCTGGACGGTGAGCGTGTAGGTCCCGAGCACGTCACTCGCGCCGTTGAGGTCGATGTAGTACGTTCCGCCGGCGAACGTCGGGTAGGACAGGTTCTCGGAGCTCACGGGTCCGGTGGACTTCGCGACCAACCCCCGGTTCGAGACGACCGTGGTCGCGCTGGCGTCGAACAGGTAGAGGTCGAAGTCCGTCCCCGCGGTGCCCGACAGGCCGGCGACGATGACGTGGCCGGGTGGGGCATCGACCCGGAAGACGACGTCGTAGATCGGGCCGCCGAGCCGCCCGGAGACGACCGGGCCCGGGAGCGGAATGCCCGGGATGTCCGACTCCGGCCCGGCGAAGGCGGGAGGCGGGGCAGCGAGCAGCGGCGGCGCGACAAGGACGAGGCTGGCGAGCAGCAGGCCAACGCGTCGACTGGCGAACATGATCGCGAGGATACCCCGAGAAGCGCCGAGGGGCCGCGGCATGGTGCCACGACCCCTCGGCGGTTGTGCGGGCGCCCCGGGAGGGGTGCGCCCGTGCCCTGCGACTAACCCGTTACATCCAGCGGACCTGGACGGCGTTCGTGCCGACAGCCCGGATCGAGAGCCAGGCTGCCGAGCTGGACTTCCAGTAGAAGTAGACGTCACCGTTCGCGTTCGCGATCCGGGTCGTCTTGTTCGTGAACGCCGACCAGACACCGCTGGCGCTCTTGGTCGCCGTCTGGATCGTGATCGTCGAGCCCGCCGCGGCGGCGCCGAAGCTGAACTTGACGGTGACGTACGTGCCGATCGCCGGCGTCTTCGTCGCGGTCGTGAAGGAGCCGCTCGTCGTGACGCCGAGCGCCGAGGCGGCCGAGCCGGTCGGCGCCGGCGGCGGGGTCGGCGTGCCGATCGTGAGGGTCACCGACTGGGAGCCGGCGACGCCGCCGACGAAGGCCGTCACCACCGCGCTTCCGGCGTTGCTCGGAGCGATGTACGTGAAGCTGGCCTTGCCGTTCGAGGTGGTTGCGGTGTTGATGGAGCCGGTCGTGCTGACGACGACGCCGACGCCGTTCGTGACGGCGGTGACGTTCGTCCCGTCAGCCACCGGGAAGCCGCCCGCATCCTTGACATCGACGGTGACGGCAACGGTGCCGTTCACCGCGACGGTCGAGGCGGCGGAGCTGATCGTGAACGAGCTGGCCACGCCAGCGCAGGTGATCGACACCGCGTTCGAGGTGACGAGACCGCTATGGACGGCGATCGAGGCGGTGCCGGCCGTCGTGGCGCTGCAGGTGACGTTGACCGGGTACGAGCCGTCGGCTGCCTGAGCGCCGAAGCTGATCCCGGTGACCGGGCTGGGCAGGGTCACCGGAGCGGCGAGGGCCGCGGCGATGACGTTGCCGCCGGCGTCCTTGGCGACCGCGGACAGCGCGCCGGTCCCCGTGGTGCCGAGCCCGAGCGAGTACTTCAGGTTCGAGAGCGTGATGCTCGCGAGCGGGCCGAAGAACGTGAACGTCTTCGCCGGCAGAACCGTCGAGATGCCGTTGTACGTGACGGTCGTCTTGATCGTCGAGGGACCGGCGACGCCGGTCGAGTTGATCGTCACCGTCACCGGGTTCGCCCCCGACACGGTGATCGTCTGCCCGGTCGTGCCGCTCGTGAGCGTCCCGATCGGGCTGATCGTGTAGGTGATCGAGAGGGTGGCCGTCGGGAGGTTGTTCCCGGCCGCGTCCTTGACCGTCGTCACGAGCGTCGAGCCGGTGGTCCCGAGGGCTGCGGCCTGCGAGGTCGCGGACAGGACGTTCGTCGAGGTCGCGGTGGAGACCGGCGAGGTGCCGGCCGCGTAGAACGTGACCGAGGTGGTCGAGTCGGTCGTGGCGATCCCGCCACCAGTCGGCTGGAGGTAGACGGTCACCGTCGCGGTGCCCGGCGTCGTCGGGGCGACGAGGACGAGGGTCCCCGCCCCGATCGCGCCGCCCACCGTCGTCTGCGCCTTCGTCCCGGTGGCGTCGATCGTGAGACCGGTGGCGGTGCCGAGCTGGAACTTCCCGGCCGACGTCGTGATGACGATGTTGTTCGAGCCGTAGCTGGAAGCAGCGACCGCCGTCAGGGCGAGGGCGACCGTGCTGATCCCGTCAGCGGGCACGCCCGTCGCCGGGGTCGGGGTCACGCCCATGACGGTCGGCGAGCTGAAGTTGCGCACGACCGTCCCGGCCGCCGCGGCAGCCAGGGCGTTGGTGCTCGATCCGTCGATCGTGATCGAGCCACTCGTCGTACCGAGCGCCGTGGTGACCTGAGTTCCGCTAACGACAAGTGATGACGCGGTGGTGGACGTGCACGCGTTGGTCTGCGTAATGACTAGCTTTCCGCCAGAGATGGTGTTTGCGAAGGTGCACCCAACCGCAGTGGTGGTGGTCGTGCCGGCAGTCGTAAACGTGTAGCCCGTGGAGGGGGCGAGGACCACTGTCTGCGCGGTGGTTGGGAAGTCCGTGGATGGGTTAGAGCTGGTGATCGTGATGTTGGAGAGAGTGACGGCCTGGCCCTGGTAGACCGTGTCCGTCGTCACCGTGGTGATGCCGATCGCCGCGAACGCGCTCGGCGCGAACGCGGTGGCGAGGAGCGAGGCGAGCAGGCCGGCCGTGGCCAGGCTGCTTACCGCCTTCTTCCAGATCGTCAAGGGATGAACCTCCTGTCTGTTGGTTGATGTCGATCCGACCCGCGGGTCGGGCCCGGGATGACGTTCCACCCTCCTGTCGTGGATCCCGGCTAGCGCTTCTTCTTCCAACTGCCTTCCGGAAGGCCCGGAACGGCAGGACGCGCCCAGCGCGCCCCGCAGTTACGGCGATGTGGGGGTGGCCGACGGGGCGGCCGATTCGGACGGAGCGGGACTGGCCGAGGGCGGAGGGGTCCGCCGCAGCTTCTCCGTCGGGGATGGTGTGGGCGATGGAGTCGGTGCAGGCGATGCGGTCGGCTCCGGCGTCGGCTCGGGTGTCGCGACCTGGGTGGGCGCCGGCGTGGCTGCCGGCGTCGGTGCCGGAGTGGGCTCGGGCGTCGGCACCGGGGTGGGTTCGGTTGTCGGGGTGGCGGCGACACCCGCCGGCGTCGGGGTCCCCGGGCGCGGGGTTGCCGTGGGCACGGCAGTCAGCTCAGGCGTCGGCGCGAGCGTCGGCGTCACTTCGGGTGCGATGGTAGCACGCGAGGTAAAGGCCGGGAGCTGGGCCACGAACTGCGAGGCGGCGAAGACGAACGCCCCGCCGAGCAGGGCGACCGTGACGACCGTCACGACGAGCGTGCCGGTCGTGCGCATCGCCCCCCGCAGGACCTGGACGCGCAGGTCGGCGAGCCAGGAGCGATGGGCGTGGCGGCGGCGGCGGTCCGCAATCGCGGCGAGGATGATCCGCTCGTCGAGATCCGGCGCGGGGGCCGGGGTGGGCAGGGCCGCCAGCAGCCCGACCAGCCGGGTCGCACCGCCGAGCTCGGCCGAACAGGCCGGGCAGTCGCGCCGGTGGCCGGCCAGGCGGCGGCCGTCGGCCTCGCCCAGCTCGTCGAGCAGGTACGCCTCGATGAGCGGGCGCGCCGCGGCGCAGTCGAGCTCGGGTTCGGGGCCGGTTGTGGAGCGGGTCACACTCTGTATATGGCGGGCGGACGCCGGAAAGTTGCACGGGGTGCAGGACAGTCAGCCCACACGCATCAGGTGTCTCTCGGCCGTCTCTGTTCCTCGTCTGCGACAAGTGCCTTCCTGACGCTCGTGATCAAGCGCGGAAGCTGACGACTCACGACGCCACGAATGACGAGCACATCGACGGTCTGGTAGTCGTGGATGATCTTGGCGCGGATGCCCTTGACGTCCCGCCAGGTCACGCCGGGCACTTCCGCTAACGCCTCGGGCGAGGTCCTGCTCGCAGCCTCGCCGACCTGTGAGATCCGCATCAGCACAGCATCGAGGGTCTCGGCGCTCTTCCACCAGCCGCGACCGTGTGCCCGCGCATAACCGATGGCGGCCTGCGCGTGGCCGACGAGATCGCCGAGGTGCTGTCGGTCTCGGTCATCCATACAGGACCACCCCTTCGGATTCGGCCCTCTGACGGATGGCCTCGCGGACCACGCTTGCGTCGACCACATCCACGTCGCGACCCAGGAGAGCCTCGAGGTCGCGCCGCAGCGACAGCTCGTCTTCGAGGGTTCGCCGGACGCCTCGCTTCCGTCGGACCATCACGTCGATATCCGAGTCCGGCCGGAAGTCAGCATGAACAGCTGAGCCAAAGACCCGCATCTCGGAAAGCCCGAAGCGTCGGGCGATGCGCGTCAGGGCGATGCGAGACGGGCGGCTGATCGCCGGATGGAGACGACCGAGTGGCGGTGCATCTGATGACCCATGTCGGAACGGGTCCGGGAAGGAGCGGTCGACAGAGCCGACGATGACCTGGCTGTGTCTCGCGCGTTCGCGCAACGAGCTGTCGTCGCGCAGCCGTTCGCGGACCTGGTCATGACCGAGGCGCGCGACTTGGAGATCGGCACGCTCGAGCATTCGGTTGAGAAGGACCTCGTCGGATGGCTCGGCGTCCCAACGGATCACGAGGAGCAACCCCGCCTCGTCCCGCGCAGCGAACTCGACCGCGCCGTTGGCGCGCAGCGCGGCGACCAGCAACCTCTCTCCGCCGGCGCGCCGCGCGGCGACATCAAGGACCTTGGCAGCGTCCTCGTGCGCGTCCCGTGCGATCTGATACACCGCACGACGCGAGGGTCCGGTCGACACCAGGCCGTCATCCATCAGCACTCCAAGGGCGACCTGGGTGCTCGACACTGGTGCACAGAGTGCTTCGGCGATCTCGGTCAGACGCAGCCCGCTTTCGCGCTGCTCCAGCGCGGCCAGGGCCTCGAGGGCGCGCTGCGACGAGAAGATGGTTCCCATGAGGGCAAGATTACGTTGTCAACGTAGAAACGTCAATCTGGTGGCTGAGTCCGGGCACCGCCGTGACATTGACACCGCCAAGGGAGGAGTCAACCGGAGCGGGTGTGAGGGCGAACTTCGGATGGGTGCCTGGAATCGCTACCCGGGCGGGCCTCGCCTCTCAACCGAGCGGGAAGTTGTTGACGGCCAGCACCATGCCCGAGATCCCACCTGGGTGACGGCCGGCGATCGCCGCGACTCGGGCAGCGATCTCGCCGGTCCGCAGGTCGCGCGTGGGATCGTTCAGGCGGTAGACGAGCAGCAACCCGTGGTGGTCGACAGTCGCGCCGGCCAGGCGCAGGAAGTCGACGACGTTGCCGGTCAGCACAGCCGCCCCCTCGCGCTGAGCCCGCGACCAGACCTCCTCATCGGACGTCTCGCGTTCCGGAGCGAGCACCCGGCCGGGCATCGATCCCCGGCAGGACGGGCTCCTCGTATCGCGCCGGGAGCTGGTCCCGTGTCACGGCCACGACGCGCTTTCCCTGGTCTGGACCTACCATGAACGTGATGACTCCGGACCTTCTCGTTGAACGTGGCGAAATCCGGACTGGCTATCGTCTCGGCACGGTTCGCCAGTCGTTCGATCGTGTCCGTCGCGGAGAGGACCCCTGGATCGCCCTTGGAGACTTCCTCGACGACTGGCGGCGAGCCGAACCGGACCAGCGGCCACTGCTCGTGGCAGAGCCGATTGAAACAACCGAGAACGATCAGCAGCGCCGCTGGGCGGCGTGGTTTGCAGCCGTGGTCGATTTGCTCTGCTGGACGAGCGAGCCACGCGTGGAGCCGCCGGCATGGGTGACGAACCCGGTGTTCGTCCTGCCGGAGCCCTGGTTCATCGTCCCGGGTCGGGCGATGCACGCGTGGCAGTTGGTCGAGAGTCCCGCTCCCTTCCGCATGCGCCGGATCTTCACCGACCCGAGCATCGTCGCCAAGGCGTAACGCCCGGGTCGCCTTCGACCGGCGACGCGCGGCCGCAGCGGATCTGGGGGCGAACTCCGGACGGGTGCCCGGAATCGCTACAAATGGGGGCCTTGGCAGGCTGCATATGGGTGGCCAGGCGCGTGGCGCCTCGGCCTGCTCGGGCGTGAAGTCACGAACCGGCGAGCGCGCTCGCCTCAGTCTCAGCGGGCTCGTCCCACCCTGGTGACGGTGCCGGGCTGGGCTCGCCGAACAGCCTCCTGGATTTCGGCAGCCCTGGGCGCAATCTCAGCGAGTCGGTTCCCGGGTACGAGAACGACCGCGATCGTCCCGGCGCGAATGTTCTGCTGAGCGGGCATGTTGCGATCGGCCGTCAAGAGGACGCCAAAGCCGGCTGCTGTCGCCCGCCGGATCAACTCGCCGTTCTTCAGGCCGGTGAACCCGGCGACCTTGACTGTCGTCACGTCGTGGTCCAGCAGCAGGTCAGCGACGCCGACTGGAGCATCTCGTCGAGCAGCACCCTCAAGCGGGGACGCGCTCCTTGACGGCCTGCCGCCTGGCTGACTCAAGGACGGCGATCGCCTGCTCGCGGGTCACCGTCGGGAACTGGCGGAGAAACTCGTCAAGGGCTTCTCCGGCCTCGAGGTAATCGAACAGCGTCTCGACCGGTACGCGCGTGCCGGCGAACACGGCCGCTCCCCAGGCTCGATCTGGCGAGCGCGTGACGAGCTGTCTCTTGTCCGTCAACTCGCCACCTCCACGCAGGCTTCGGATCCCTCGCGGCTCCAGCGGGTCTGCGACGCAGCAGCGGCCGGTTGAGACACAGGAGGTCGCTGTCGCGCAGGATGCACTGGTATGCCATTGCCATAAGCTGAGTGATAGCCACTGGACTTATAGCACAGGCGGCGAGCGTGTGACACGCCTGGTCCTCGATCGGCGGCAGGACACCCGGGCGCGGTCCGGTCCCACAATCCTCGCCAATGTGCGGCCACAGGGCACTACGCAGCTCGTGGCGCGCCCGGATCTGCCGACGAGCCCGGAATCCGCCTCAGCTCTCTCGTCGATGGCGCTCCCGGCGCGCATTGACGAGCCTGTGGCCCGAGGTGGCGCCCGGTCAGCGGCCGCGTCTCGCTCCGGACCGGCAGATCGTCCCGATCGTCCGCATAGTGCTCTCCCCACGGGCATTGACGAGGAAAACGGGCCCGGGCGCAGTCGGGCGGGCGATCGCAACGGTCAGACCATCGCCAGGCGTCGTTCGATCTCGTCCGGGAACAGTCCGTTCGACCGGCGCTCGAAGTGTGGCACCTGGCGCACCCCTGTCACCGCCTCGATCAGTCGTCGTTGAACCGACTTCGGCAGGGAGGGGAGGTCGCCTTCCTCGAAGAACGTCAGTGCCTTCAGGGCGAGCGCTTCGTTGAATCGCGGGCCGAATACCGCCTTGGCCGCGCCGAGCGCATCGGCCAGGGAGATGCCAGCCGCGAGCAGGGCGGCGATGTCCAGGTAGTCCTTGGCCTCGGCTCGATCCACGACGGCCTTGACTTTGGTCGCGGCAAGGTCCAGCAGCGAGGCGACCGGCACGTCGTTCTCGACGGCCACCTCCGGCACCCCGACTGAGCCGAGGTTGAGGGCACCGAAGAACGAGAGCACGACCCCGTCGATCTCGACCGCCAGGGTGTCGGGGGAGGAACGCAGCGGCGTACCACCTCTGATCAACGGTGTGCTCGGTCGTCGTCCGGGCGTCGGCGTCCGGTCGTCGTCGTCCGGGCGTTGCCCCTCGAAGCGGCGGGGGAGCGACGGAACCGGGTCGATCCCGAACACCGCGTGCCAGTAGTGCCAGGAGCGGGGATCGAACACGCCCGGAGGCGGATCGACAAGCAGGGCGCGGAGCGCGTCATCACCGTAGACCTGCCGGACAGCGACGATGTCGTCCCAGGTCCCGAGCGCCATCACCTGGGCGAGGAAACGCCGCGGCTGCGCCAGAGCACGGTCGGGCGTCTGCCACCAGATCAGCCGGCGCGCAATGTCCCGGATCGCTCGCCGCTGGCTGGAGGACGCCCGGGTGACGGTTGATGCGGGCCGGGGCGCCGGCGGGCGGGCTGGACGTCGGGGTGTCGGCGGGCGGGGCTCAGCCACGGGCCTCGACCTCGGCGTCGGCGCCCAATGTGCCGGGAGCGCCCGGGGTGCCTGGGTTGCCCGCGGCGGCTGGAGTGCCCGGAGCGCCCCGGGTGCCCGAGGCCCGGCCGTTGCCCGACAGGTCGATCGCCCCCCGCGGCTCCCGTGTGCCGGCCTGGGCGTCGTGGGATCGGCGGCCGATGACGATCGGCTGGCCGGGTGCCTCGAGCCGGCCCGCGAGCTGCTCGCGGAGCAGGCGCGTCCCGCGCAGGAGCTGGCTCTTGAACGTGTTCAGCGGGACGTCGAGGCTCTGGGCCGCCTCGGCGTAGTCGAGGCCGATGACGTAGCGCAGGACGACCGCCGCGCGGTACGTGAACGGCAGTCGCTCGATCGCGGCCGCCAGCTCGCGCCGGAGCTCGGCGGCCTCGGCCGCGGCGTGGGGGTCGCCGGCCGGGTCGTCGATCGCGAACGGGGCCAGGGCGAGCGGGGCGTCGTCGTCGGTCGCCAGCCCGTCGCCCGTCAGCCGGTCGAGCGAGGTGCTCGGGCGAGCGCGCCGGCGCCCGGCCGCCCGCTTCGCGATCCGGACCGCGATCGTGTTCAGCCAGGGCGCGAGCGACGGCTTCGGCTCGAAGCGGTCGATCGCCTTGAACGCGGCGAGGAACGTCTCCTGGACGACGTCCTCGGCGGTCTCGCGATCCCCGATCAGCCGGTAGGCGAGGGTGTACAGGCGTGGGCGATGCCGCCGGACGAGCTCGGCGTAGGCCGCTTCGGACCCGTCCCGGCATCGCCGAACGAGTTCGTGCTCGTCGCTGCCCCAATCGTTCACGTGTCCTCCGAGCGACCCGGCTGCCCCCGATGCCCGGATCGGTCCGGGCCTGGATCGGCGGCCCCCCGCCGGCGCCTTGTCCGCACCATGACCGATGCCTCGTGCGATGCGACGGTTTCAGTCTGCCACACGCCGGGCGGGCGGGCCAGTGGAGGGAGGGGCCGTGGCGGTTGGGGGCGGTGGGGCGGCGGCGGGGGCGCGGGCGGCGGGGGCGGCCGGTGGGGCGGCGGCGGGGCGGCCGGTGGCGGCGGGGGCGCTCCCACTCGCGGTCCATGCCCGTGGTGCCATATGCCGCCATGAGCATCACCCGGGAACCGGCAGGGCTGCTGGCCCGGCCTGTGCCGGTAAGCGGCGGGTGAGCTTCTGGTGAGCACCCACCCTCACGATTGTCCGGTGGACGATCAGGATGTCGGGCGAGTCCTGCGCGCCATCCGCATCCGGCAGGGGCTCCGGCAGTCGGACGTCGCGTCGACGGCGAAGGTGGCGCGCAGCCAGGTTTCCCTGGCCGAACTGGGTCGCCTCGACGACCTCCGGCTCGTCGACCTGCGCCGGGTCGGGGCGGCGCTCGGGGTACGGCTCTTCGTCCGCCCCTCGTATCGCGGCGGGGAGGCGGCCCGGGTCGTCAATGCTGCCCACGCCGCGATGCAGGAGCGGATCGCCGAGCAGTTCGACGCCCTCGACGGCTGGCAGTTCGCGGCCGAGGCGACGTTCTCGGTGTTCGGCGAGCGCGGCTCGATCGACGTGCTCGCCTGGCATGCGGCACGCCGGGCACTCCTCGTGGTCGAGCTGAAGACCGAAGTCCCCGATCCGTCGGGGCTCCTGACCCAGGTCGATCGGTACCGACGCCTGGCCGGAGCGCCGGCCCGGGACCGCGGCTGGAACCCGCGCTCGGTGAGTTGCTGGGTGGTGATCGCCGAAACCGACATGAACCGGCGGATGCTCGCGCGCCACCGGACCCTGCTGCGCAACGCCTTCCCGCTCGATGGCCGGGCGATGCGCACGTGGCTCCGCGACCCGGGCCGCCCGGTCCAGGGGCTCTCGTTCCTCGCCAATGCTCGTGGGGACGGCACTACGCAGAGGTTCGGCCCGACCAAGCGGGTCCGGGTCCGCCCGGAGACCCCGGAGGAGGGCTCGACCACCCCGCAACGGGATGAGAAGACTCGCTAACGTCGCGCGGGGAGCGCAATGGCGAGGATCCGGCGGCGGGCCCTGGCGCCAGCCTGGCCGCCACGGACGGGCCCCCCGGCGCCAACCAGCGTTCCGCGCGCGGGTAGGTGG
>JAJYMP010000607.1 GCA_021786915.1 Chloroflexota bacterium | reverse complement strand
CTGCTGGGGATGCTCCGCAACGATGTCGTGATGCTCGGCCTCAACCAGTCCGGGTTCGAGATCGAGCGACCGCTGAGCAACTTCCACCAACTGAACCGCGGGCGAGGCCACGACTACAGGATCGCGCTCGCTTTCGCCGGCACTCCGTACTGGGGCGCCTACATGACCGACCTGCTGGTGACCTTGGACCGCGACTCATCGGTCGTTGCTCGCAACGTGTCGATCAGCTCGGCTCTCGTCGATCAGAGCCTGCCCCGACTGCGAGAGCAGCTCGACGACCTCGGCGGCCCACCGCCGACGCTGATCGCCTTCGGTGGGCTGACCGCCCGGCTCGCTCGCAAGTATGTCGACCCCGCCTGGTACACAGGATCCATCATCGAAGTGACGCACTACAGCGCTTGGCAGTTCAGCCCAACCGAGTACCGCGATCGCGTCCTGGCGGAGATCCGCGCGTAATCGGCCCCGGACCGCCTCGGCCCGCGGCGGCGCCGTAGCGGGGCACGCTCAACAGCGGGCCAAGCTCGAATGCCACTGGAGGAAGTGACCGACGATGGCGACGGCGGCAGAACCAGACCGCAGGGAGCTGTTGCGCCTGCCCTGCCCGGGGGAGGATGCGCTGGTCATCCAGCACCGCCTTGACTACGACACCGCCGACGCCTTTGTCGAGATCGACCTGCTCCACGACGGACGATGGCACACCGTCGGCGGGTACCTCGCACCCAAGGTGCGGCAGCGCCTGCTCTGGACCCTGGACCCCACGGCGGAGCGCCCGGGCATGTTCCCCGACCAGCACCCGTGGGGTCCCGGGGTGTTCGTGGCCCTGCCCCTGCCCGAGACCGCCTTCATCGATGCCCGTTGGCTGCCCAACGGCGCACTGCGGCTCTTGATCCACGGGGCAGTGGGCGACCCGACCTTCGAGCTGATCCTGGCCCTCCCGCCGGCCACCCAGGTCGACTGGCGCCGCCGGCTCGAGGCGTGGCCGATGCCGTAGGTGCCCGCGTCGATCAGTCCGCGCCCCGTCCTGTCTGCGTACGCCCCCCGGTGGCTCCGGCGAGGCGGACCGTGAGCCTCGGAGCCCGGCGAAGCCACCCCGAGTGGCACGTAGCGATTGGTCGAACGCCGCGCGAACGAATTCGCTTTCACACTCTCAGGAACCACTCACCCGTTGAACTTGCGCCCGGCGAGGCGGTCGGCGAGCAGTCCGCCGAACCGTGAACTCAACAGGTGACCGCGTGCAATCGGACTCAACAGGTTGCCGCGGTGGACCAGAGGGTGTCCACTGCGACGAGAGATTGAACGGGCTCAGGCGGCCGCTGGAGCTGTGTCGGGGCTTGCTGCTTTGCCGATCGAAGGTTGGACTTCTGCTTTGAGCGTCGAAGGTTCGACGGCCGAGCTTGATCCGACACGAACGGGATGGAGGTGGTGACGGCGCCGATGGGCGCCCGGTGTCCGCGGTCAATAGCCCACGGACGGCATGTAGGCGCCGCGAGGCTCCTGGTACAGGCCGATCGTCATCATGTTCAGCACGAAGAAGACCCGCAGCCCGTGCTCGAGGCACCACCGGAACAGGTCGGCGTTGGCGAGGGGGACCAGGAACCCCGGGGTCCCGTAGTCCGGAGCGGCCACGATGAGCGCCCGGAGATCGTCGTTCGTCTCCGCGACGGAGTGCGTGAAGTAGGTGATCCCGGTCGTGTACCCGGTGACCCGGCCCAGGTGCTCGACCACCGTCGCGTCTCCGGCCTTGACCGCGCCGTGAACCTCGGCCGCGCGGCTGTGCCCGTGGACGCGCGCACAGAGTGCGTTGCACGCCTCCTCGTCGTCGGGGGTGGCCGCGCGCACCGCGTATCCCGGCATGGCAATGTGGACGGGTCGCCCGTGCATGGCGGCGAACGAGCCGCGCACGTCCATGCCCAGCTTCGCGTACAGGCTCAGCGACCGGTTGTGGTAGGCGATCTGGAGCAGTCGCACGCCCGCGGCGCCGCGGGCGTGCGCGCGGTCGAGCGCGGCCTGCAGGAGCAGTCGGCCGACCTGGTGGTTCTGCGCGCCCGGATCGACGCTGATCGGCCCGATAGCCGAGATGATCGACCGCTCGTCCATGAAGTTGCTGCCGAGGATGTGCCCGTCCTCCTCAGCGACGACCGAGAAGAAGCCGGGATGGTTGATCATCCAGCGGATCGGGTCGGCCGCGGCGGCCACGGTCGGGAAGTCGTGCGGGAAGCCGTGGCGATCGGCCAGGGTGGCGAACGCCTCGTAGCAGATTCGCCCCGCCTCCTGCCAGTCGGCGTCCACCGCCTCGCGGATCCTGAACCCCATGCCCTCTCCCATCGTCTGTGCGCTGCGGGGACCGTGCCCGTGCGATACGTCCGGGCCGGCTGCCCTCATGACTCGGACGTCACTCGCGTGTAGGCCGCCGCGACGACCACGATGATCGATCCGAACAGGACCTGGTTGGTCGGCTCGGGCAGGCCGAGCACCGTGATCAGCGCCGAGAGGACCGTGAGGATGAGCGCTCCGACCATGGTGCCGCCGAAGCCGCCCCGGCCGCCGAAGATCGAGGTCCCGCCGATGACCGCGGCCGCCACGGACGGCAGGAGCGAGGTGTCCACGAGCGTGACGCTG
>JAJYMP010000438.1 GCA_021786915.1 Chloroflexota bacterium | reverse complement strand
ACCACCTGCGACCAGAGGCCGCTTCGCGTTCCGCCGCCCACCGCCACGAGCCGTCGCGGGGTAGCCCCGACGCCCGCCATGACCTCAAGGTTGTGGCGCACCTCGTATGCGGTGCCCTCGAGGAGGGCACGGTAGATATGGCCACGGGTGTGCGACAGCGTCAGCCCGAACAGCATGCCGCGGGCGCTCGGGTCGAAGATGGGCGAACGGGCCATCCCGAAGAACGGGAGCACGACTAGGCCCTCGGCGCCGGGAGGCGTCGCGGTCGCCTCCCCGAGGAGAGTGTCGAAATCCGAGCCTAGGACATCTTTGAGCCAGACGGTGAGACCGCCCGAGGCGGACAGCCCCGCGGCGTACGTGGGGTTGTCCTTGAATACACCCTGCGTGCTCCAGATCGCCGGGTCGGGCCTGAACGCCGGCGCGACCTCCACGATGAACATCGTTGTGCCGTACATCAGCATGGTGTCACCCGGGTCGCGGACCCCGGCGGACAGTGCCTCTGCCCACGCATCGATCGTCCCGGCGATCACCGGGGTCCCCTCGGGGATGCCGGTGGCGACAGCACCGGCAGCGTGGACTCGGCCCACCACCTCGTCAGACCACGCGAGGCTCGGGAGCGCGAGGCCGGGGGCGACCTCGGCGGCCCAGTCCGCGGCCCATGACGAGGTCGTCATGTCATAGAGCGGGTCCATCTGGCTAGCGGACTGGTGGTCCAGGACGTATTCGCCGGTCAGCCGCTCGATGATCAAGGAGTTCGCCATGTGGAACCGCGCCGTGCGGGCCCAAACGTCGGGCTCATGGCGGCGGATCCAGGCGATTTTGGCGCCGCCGGCCTGCGACGTGAGCAGGGTCCCGCCGCGAGCGAGGATGGCAGCCTCGCCAAAGCGCATGGTCAGCTCGGCCACCTCGTCCATGGCCCGGGTGTCGATGCCGTACAGGATCGCAGGGCGGAGGGCCCGGCCGCCGGCATCCACGGGCAGGACGGCGGGGCCGATGCCGCTGGCGCAGACGGCCGCGACTTGACCGTGGCCACCCTGAACGAGTTCGCGGGCGATGGAGGTGAAGTCGCCCCACCAGATCGCCTCAGCGTCGTGTTCCGCCCAGCCGGGCGCTGGCATCGAGAGCTGGTGGGGCCGGACGGTCGTCGCGACAAGGACGCCCTCGGGAGTCGTCAGCACGCCCTTGGAGCTTGAGGTGCCAATGTCGATGCCGAGCAGCAGGTCGGTCATGGGTGGCCTCACGGAGCGGTGGCGGGGTGGGCCGAGCACAGGAGGAGGCGGCACACCGAATGGACCGAGGGATTGCGCCGCCTACTTGCGCCCGTACAACGGCCCGAAGTTGGCGCAGGCGCGGAAGTCCGCGCCCTCGGGGTCGGCCGTGCCAAGGTTCGCCCAGGCGGACGGCCGGAAGACGTCCTCCTCAGGTACGTTGTGCATGTGGACCGGGATCCGGAGCATCGAGGCCAGGGTGATCAGGTCCGCGCCGACGTGGCCGTAGCTGATCGCACCGTGGTTGGCGGCCCAGTTCGCCATTACGCTGTACACGCTGCGGAACGGGCCGACGCCCGTGGTCCGTGGCACGAACCAGTGCGTGGGCCAGGTGGGGTCGGTCCGCTCGTCGAGTGTCCTGTGCACCTCGTCGGGCAGCTCGACCGTCCAGCCCTCGGCGATCTGGAGCGTGGGCCCGATCCCGCTGACGAGGTTGAGCCGCGCCATGGTGACCGGCATGCCGCCCTTCGAGACGAACTGGCTCGAGAAGCCGCCACCGCGGAAGTAGCCGCGGTTCGCCGGGTACCAGGTCGTCGCAGCAAGCGCCGCCGAGACATCGGCCTCGGTGATCTCCCAGAACGGCTTCATCGCGGGCTTGCCGTCGGCGTCGGTCATCGCGCCCGTCGCGTCGAGTGTGGCCGCGCCGGAGTTGATCAAGTGGATGAACCCGTCGCTGGCGAGCCCGTCGGGCCGGTAGCCGGTCACACGCTCGACCGCGTCGGGGCTCCAGTACGTCCGCACGTCGGCGAAGATCTGGGCCCGGTTGGTGAGCAGGTACATCAGGAGCATCGACGCGCCGTTGAGGGAGTCGTTCTCGGTCGCGAAGATGTGCGGCGCGCGGGTCCCGTTCCAGTCGAACGACGAGTTCAGGATCGCCTCCATGAAGTCACCGTTGGGCGAGTGGTCAGTCCAGGCGCGTTGGCCCTGGAAGCCGCCGAGGATGGCGTTGCGGCCCATCGCCTCCTCGGCGTGGCCCAGTTCCGCCAGACGCGGGTTACCCACAAGGAGGTCCCGGGTGATCAGGGTCATCTTGACGACCGTCTCCCAGTCGGCGTCCAGTTGCGCCCGGCTCTTCTTCTTGTCGGGGGTGTTGCGGTCCGCGCCCTCGCGGCAGTTTGCGCGCGTCCAGGCGAGCGCCTGCTCGTACTCGACGGGGTCGTAGATCCCCTCCTCCAGCCGCCGGGTGAACTCAGACATGTCGACGCTCTCGACGCGCATGCCGAGGTACTTCTCGAAGAACTGGTGGTCCACGATCGAGCCCGCGATGCCCATCGAGACGCCGCCGAGCGACAGGTATGACTTGCCGCGCAGGATCGCTGCCGCCAAGCCCGCCTTCGCAAAGCGCAGGATCT
>JAJYMP010000428.1 GCA_021786915.1 Chloroflexota bacterium | reverse complement strand
GTCCACGCCCCAGCGCGTCGGCACGGCGAGGTCCTCGACCGCGCGCGGGTGGTGCCAACGGGCGGGGTTCGCCGCCCGCGACAGCGCCTCGCCCGAGAGGCCCAGGCGGATGCCGGCGGCGCCCGAGGTCACGCGGCTCGCGTCGAGGAGCAGGACGCGGAGCGGGTGCTCGTCGCCGTCCATCGTGCGGTACCGGGCGTGCGCCGAGACCAGAGTCGCCGCTTCCACGGCGAGCGTGGTCTTGCCGACCCCGCCCGCGAACGAGAGGAGCGCGACGATCCGCAGCCCGGGCAGGAGGTGAGGGACCACGGCCGGCCGGTCCGTCTGGGCCTCGGCCGGTTCCGGGCCTTGCGGCGCCGGTTCCGGGTCGTCGCGGACGACGCGGAGCGAGACGATCTGGTCCCCCATCGTTCGCGGCTCCTGGACGCTCGGAGCGTTTCCGCCGCGAGGGTCCCGCGATTCGGGCCGGCTGTCAACCACGGCGGCCGGCCGCTCGGCGCCCGGATCGTCCCTCTCAGCGTCGCGATCATCTCGCGTGCCGCTTATCTGCGGCTTATGCGGGGCCTCGGGCGCCCCCGCCGACCGGCTTCCGGCCGCCGCCTCGGTCGTCGGGGGGTCCGCGATCGCCGCGTGCCAGACCTTCGGGCCGCGGGCGTACCGGGCCGCGCGGGCGACCCACCGGTACGCGGGCTCGCCGCCGACCGGGAGGATCGCGACGAGCACGACCGGCCCGGCGACGGCGCCCATCAGCGCGAGCTTCGCCGGCAGCCACAGGTCGGCGGCGTTGAGCGCGGCCGCAGCGAGCACGGCCGCCCCGCAGAGGAGCAGCTGGACCGCGGAGAGCCCGAGGGCGACCGGCTCGGTCCGCATCCCGTTCTCGGGCACCTCGACCCTGCCGCGGTCGTTCACGCGAGGCCCCGCGTCACGACGAGGCGCCCGACGGTCACCGTCCTGGACGCGGCCGCGCCGAGGCCGCCGAGCGCGAGCGGGACGAGGACCACCGGGATGGCGAGCATGAGGCCGAGCGCGCCCGCCGCGAGCCCGAGGAGGACGTTCGTGTCGTCGAGCGTGGGCGGGGCCCCCGAGGGGCCGACGTGCGCCAGGGCCATGAGGCTGAACAGGGCGAAGGCGACGGTCCAGGCGAACCGCACGAGGTACACGGCCGCGAGCGCGCGCAGCCAGAGCGTCGTGACCCGCCCCGTGGCGGCGAGCGCGTGCGCGGCGAGGCAGAGCGGCCCGACGAGCACGAGCAGACGCTCGACGCCTGCGAGCACCCACGTCCCCATGGCCAGGAGCGTGCCGAGGGTCGCGGCCATCGCCCCGGCCGACAGCCAGGCCCCGTCGTTCCAGTTGTCCGGGCCCTGGGCGGCGGACGGGTCGAACCCGCCCCTCACGAGGACCTCGAACACCCCGCCCCCGACCGGCCACGAGGACGCGGGCCCGACCGCCTCGGCGGGCAGCGACACGCCCACGACCGCCGCGTCCAGCGCCGCGGTGAACTGGGCGAGGACCGAGACGAGGTACACGCCGAGGAGCGCGACGACCGCGCCCGTGACGAACCGCGGCGTGACGTCGCGCACCGTGTAGGCCGACGCGCCGTCGGCCCCGCCGGTCATCAGCAGGAACCCCAGCGCGAGGCCGCCGAGGGTGAGCAGGGGGACCGTGACCCAGACCATCACCCCGTACAGCGCCATCGTCGGCGGGTCGCCCAGCGGGTCGAGCGGCGTCAGGAGGCGGCCCCGCAGGTTCGCGAGGGCCATCCGGTTCGCGTCGCCGATCCGGTCCGAGTACCAGCTGGTCAGGGCCGACACGGGGTCGCCGACGATGGGGATGGACCCGACCGCGTCGGCGGTGGCCGCGGCCGGCGCCGACGCCTGCGCGTCGACCGGCGCCGCCTGGGCGGGGCGGACGGCCGCGAGGGCGAAGCCGACGCCGGCGAGGGCGAGCAGCGCGGCCGCGAGCGGCGGGGTCCCGCGAGCGCCCGCCCGGGCGGACCAGCGAGAGGCCCACATCGCCGGACGCCGACCCACCTGCCGGTCCACGTGGCCACCGCCGGCTTCAGAAGGGCTTCGCGATGAGGCCGTACGCGACGGCGATCGCCGCGATCACGGACACCACGACGCTGGCGACGATCATCCAGACGAGGCCCATGATCCCGTTGCTGATCCGGCGCGCGGCGCGGTGCTCGGCCTCCGAGTTCGAGCCCGCGAGCATCTTCTCGATGCCGCCCCAGACGATGACCGCGGTGCACACGGCCACCCCGAGGCCGATCCCGATCGCGACGAGGGTCCCGATCATCGCGGTCACCGGGGCGAGCGCGTCCCTCGCGCCCTTGGGCACGCTGTCGGCGCCGTGGGCCGCGGGCGCCGCGGCGAGCCGCGCGGCGCCCGTCCCGACGAGGGCCGCCGTCGCCGCGAGCCGTGTGCGCAGTCGAGCCATCGCCGTCCTCCCGCCGCCGTCAGCCGGCGGCCGCCCCCGCGCGCGACGCTCCGCCGCCCTGGCGGTACGCGCGGACGAACGCCGCGACGTCCGCCTCGTCGGCCGACGCCAGGTCGAGTCCCGCGGCGGCGAACCAGGCGACCGCCCGGTGCAGCCGCCGGATGCGGTCGAACTCGCGCGGGCTGATGAGCGTGGCGGCGAACCTGCCGCTCGACACCACGGACAGCGCCCGCCCGCCGGAGACCTCGTCGAGGCACGCCGCGAGCCGCTCGCGCAGATCCGTGATCTGGACCGTCGCGAGCGGGCCGAGCACCTCGCGCGGCTCCGCGTCGAGGTCGCGGACCGCGGCGCGGGTCGGGCGCAGGTCGCCCCGGACCATGTCGCCCATCTGCGCCGTGCCCCGCACGAGCTCGGGGTAGACCTCGAGCGCGTGGAGCGCCGCGAGGCCCCGCTCGACCCTGCCCCAGCACTCTGCCTCCTCGAACCGGAGCATCACCGCGGCGGGCTCGCCGTGCTGCATGATGACGAGCGGCCCCGAGTCGGCCGTCCGCGCGACCACCGCCCGGATCCGCTCGCGCACCTCGCGCATGCCGAGCGCCTCGACGTCGCGCCCCAGGGTCACCGCAGGTCCTCCTCTTCCTCTTCCTCGAGGACGTACCCGGCGGGCACGTCGCAGACCACCACGCCGAGCGGCCGCCCCCGCCAGGTGAGGGCGACCGGCGACCGCCGCGCCCGCAGCAGCCCCCCGCGGAGGTCCTGGCGGAACGCGGTCACCGACAGGGCCCTGCAGCGCTCGCCCGGGAGGAGCGGGCGGAGCAGGGCCCATGGACGGCCGTGGCGGAGGACCACGATGCTCTCGCCGCGAGCGGCGCGGTCCGCGTAGTCCGCGAGGTTGCGCCTGAGGGTCCTTACCGTCACGACCATGCGGGAAGACTGCCACTCGTGCGTCCATAGGTCAATAGGAATTGTGTACATTCATCGTGTTTTGGCGAGCGCCAACGCCTACAAGCTCATCCACCAGGCCCAGACGGCTGATGTCGGCGGATGCGCCGGACGTCGGGCCGGAGCCTCAGAGGTTGGGTCCGTCTTGGTCCGGTCAGCCCGCGCGAACGAGCATGCTCACGGTGCTCCATAGGCCGAGCGCGAGAAGGACTGCCGCGATCGCCCACAGCACAACGCTGCGGACGAGTGAGCTGGCAAGGTCTCCAACGACCTCGCGGTCGCTCGTCAGAAGGATCAGAAACGTCAACGGCACCACGAGGACCAGCACATTCAAAACCATCGCGTTCACCACGACCGCGACGAGGTCGGTGGCCACAAGGGCCACGATGGCGGCCGGGATGATCTCGATCAGGTAGAGCCCGTAGAAGAGCGGAGCCTTCCGAGGACTGAGGTTCAGGCTCCTCGGCCACTGGAAGAGTTCGGCCCACGCCCAGGCGGACGAGAGCGAAATGACAATCGCTGCGAGCAAACCGGAGCCGACCATGCCCACGGCGATCAGGCCCGCGCCGCCACCGACGGCCAGGCCGGCAAGTCCGGCCGGGAGGACCATGCCGCCCGCCGAGAGAGACGAGCCGGCCCCAACCGCCGTGGCGGCGGCCGCCGCGACGACCACGGCAGCCATGAGGATCTGGCTGACGGCGGCGCCGACCAATGTCTCGAGTCGAGCCGCGCCGAGGTCTTGTCGACCGAGCCCCTTGTCGACGGTCGCCGCCTGCTGGTAGAAGAGCATCCACGGCATGATCACAGCGCCGGTCGTCGCCACCACGAGCTGCAGATACCCGTCGCCGCGACCGACCTGGCCCGCGGGCCCGAATCCAGCGAGCACGGAGCCGGGGTCAGGACGGGCCGCCAGGGCAAGCGCGACGAACGCAAAGAGTCCGAGCGACAACACGAGCACGAGCCGCTCGAACCGCGCGTAGCTGCCGGTCAGAACGACGGCCGAGTGAAAGACGAGCGCGCCAAGCACCACCGCCGGGGCTGGGACACCGACGATGCTGGCCCCGAGGACGATACCGGCGAACTCAGCCACGTAGGCGACCATATCGATCGACACCATCGACAGTACCGCGACGGCCCCCCAGCGCATCCCATAGCGCTCGCGAATCAGTTCGGCGTGGCCCAGGCCGGTCACAACCGCAAGGCGTGAGGTCATCTCCTGGACCAGGTAGAGCACCGGGACGAGGACGAGCAGCGGCAGGAGCATCGCATACCCGAACGAGCTGCCGGCTTGGGCGGCCGTTATCACGGACGCGGCATCGACATCCGCGATCATCACGATCCAGGCTGGGCCCAGGACCCGGAGCACGTGGGCGGCGCGGCGCGCGATTGCGGCGCCAAAGGGGTCTGAGAGGGACGCGGCCACGAGTGCACCATTCAATACAGCCTGCAGAGACTCAGCAGGACGACTTGATGCCGACTCTCAAGTCTTCCGACCTCGCCGTGACGTGCTGAACGACCTATCGACGCATGGCCGAGGGACCATCGTGACCCTGCCGCCGGCCACCCCAACATCGTGGATGCAGTGTCGGGCGGTTCCTTGACCCTTTCTTGAGGCACCCTTGCCCCCGTCTCCATGGCGTTCGGAGGGGCTCTGCAGAAAGATGAGTAGCGCCGTTGCCGACCTCGCGATGAAGTCGCGACGGCCACCGTTGCAGGACCACCATGCTCGAAGCCACGGACCAGCCGGTCTCCGACCACCCCGCCTTCCCGGGCGATGCCGCGGTGCTCGCGCCACGTGGCGTCCCGCGCATCCTGGTGGTGGACGACGAGCCGCCCATTGCGGAGCTCGTTGTCGGGTACGTGGAACGCGAGGGCTGGCAGGCTCGGACGGTTGGCGATGGCATCTCCGCCGTGTCCGCGGTGCGCGACTTTTGGCCGGATGTCGTGGTGCTGGACCTCATGCTCCCCGGGCTGGACGGGATCGAGGTGTGCAAGCAGATCCGCGGCTTCTCAGACGCGTACGTTCTGATGCTGACCGCCCGGAGCGAGGAGGTCGACCGCATCGTCGGCCTCACCGTGGGGGCAGACGACTACCTGGCGAAGCCGTTCTCGCCGCGCGAGCTGGTCGCCCGGATCAAGGCCCTCCTCAGGAGGCCGCGGTCGACGGCCTCTGCCGCGGGCGCCCGCGAGGCCTCTCCGCCCGGCCTTGCGGTGGACGAGGCGCGACGC
Organism: Chloroflexota bacterium; assembly: GCA_021786915.1. The sequence continues at coordinate 9,393 of JAJYMP010000428.1, read as the reverse complement.
TCTGTGAGGGTCGACGGCCGGGAGGTGGAGCTGACGGCCACCGAGTTCGACGTCCTCGTGGCGCTCGCGCGGCTGCCCGGGATCGTTCTCTCCCGAGCGCGGCTGTTCGAGGTGGTCTGGGGCGGGGACAACTTCGCGGACGACCACTTGGTCGACGTCCACATCGCGAACATCCGCCGGAAGCTCGGCGACGATGCTGCCGATCCGCGCTTCATCGACACCGTCCGGGGCGTCGGCTACCGGCTCCGCGAGTCGCAGTGACGATTCCGCGCTCGCTCCGCGCCCGGCTCCTCGCGGCGTTCGTGGCCGTGGCTGCCGCCGCGCTCGGGACCGTCGGAGCCGCAGTCCTGCTCGTGGGGCCCCACTACTTCTCGGAGGCGATGGGCCATGTCCCGGGCGACCCGATGGGCCAGGCCATGGCGATGGCGACCCAGATGGCATTCGTCGACGCGATGCGACGGGCGCTCCTGGCCGCCACCGTTATCGCGCTCGTGACCGCGGCCGCCGTGAGCCTCGCGGTGGCCGCCCGGATCGCTCGCCCCGTCACGCGCCTGGCCGAGGCGTCGCGGCGGATCGCCGCCGGCCACTACGCCGAGCGGGTCGAGACCGACGAGCCGGGCGAGATCGCCGAGCTTGCTGCGTCGTTCAACGAGATGGCCGCGTCCCTCGAGGCCACCGAGCGCAGGCGGCTCCAGCTCGTGGGCGACGTCGCCCACGAGCTGCGTACGCCGCTGGCGACGCTCGACGGCTACCTCGAGGGGCTCGAGGACGGCGTGGTGACCCCGAGCGCCCAGACGTGGCATCTCCTCCGCGCGGAGACCTCCCGGCTCACGCGGATGGTCAACGAGCTCGCCGAGCTGTGGCGGGCCGAGGCGCACCAGCTCCCACTCCACACCGAGGAGGTCGACGCGGCCGAGGTCGCCCGAGAGGTGGCCGCCCGCTTCGCGCCACAGGCCGACGCGCGCGGCATCGAGCTGTCGGCACCAACGCGGCAGGTTGTCGTGCTCGCGGACCGCGACCGGGTCGCGCAGATCGTGTCGAACTACGTGTCGAATGCGCTCCGACATGCGCCTGACGGCTCCTCGATCCACATCGCGGCGAGCGCGACATCCGAAGGCGGCCGACTCTGGGTGACCGACCACGGCCAGGGGCTCGCGCTGGACCAGCTGGAGGCGGTCTTCGAGCGCTTCTACCGCGTCGACTCAGCCCGCACGCGCGCCGACGGCGGGGCCGGTATCGGCCTCGCCATCGTTCGGGCCCTCGCCGACGCCATGGGGGGCCGCGCGTGGGCGGAGAGCGCGGGAATCGGCACGGGAGCGACCTTCCTCCTCGAGCTCCCGGCGTCTTGAGAAGTCCGGGGAGCGGCTCGATTCGCTTGACCGAGTCTTGACCAAGACCTGACCGGGCGCCCATCGACGGTCCGATCGGACGGTCCGATCATGAGACGGTCCGTTCCGGGCGGATCTTCGGGTAACAGAGTGGCCGCCCGCACTGGGCGACAGGAGTTCGATGTGGGCGTTGCGCTCGGTTCCATCCGCGGTTCGCGGCCGATCGCCGGCCGCCTCCAGACCGTCCTGGTGCTGGGCGCGACCATCGCGGCCATCGGCGCCCTCACGTGGTACATCGGCCAGTCCGACGACGGGATCACCTCGGTCGACATTCGGGCCGCGAGCGGGATCACGCCGCCGACGGTCGGCAAGTCGCCGACGCCGTTCACCGGGGTCGCCTACGACGGGTCCACGATCTCGCTCTCCGACTACGCCGGCAAGCCGCTGTGGCTCAACTTCGGCGCGTCGTGGTGCCGCGACTGCCGCGCGGAGGCGGCGGACTTCGAGGCCACCTACGAGAAGTACCGTGGCAGGGGGCTCAACGTGCTCGCCGTCTTCATCAGCGAGCCCCCGACGGACGTCAAGGCCTACGCCCAGCGCGCCGGGCTCACGTTCCCCATCGTGGTCGACCCGGGCGACAAGATCGCCAGCGCGTACTCCCTGGTGGGGATCCCGACGCACATCCTCATCGGGAGCGACGGGACCATCAAGGACATCAAGATCGGCGCCCTGTCGCCGGACGACATGGAGAAGGCCGTCGCCACCATCCTGCCCTGACCGATCGACCCCTCCCGCCAGACAAGGTTCCCATGAAGTCCCACAGCGCAGACCACACCGATGCCTTCGCCACGCGGGCCGTGCGCGTCGGCCCCGAGCCCGACGAGGCCACCGGCGCCGTTGCCCCGCCCATCTACCAGACGTCCACCTACGCCCAGGACGGCGTGGCTCGGCCTCGGCGCGGCTACGAGTACGCCCGCTCCCAGAACCCGACCCGGGAGCGCCTCGAGCGCGCCGTCGCGGACCTGGAGGGCGGCCGCCACGGGATCGCGTTCGCGTCGGGCTCGGCGGCCACGGCGGCCATCGCCCAGCTCGCGGGTCCGGGCAGCGAGATCATCGTGGGCGACGACGTGTACGGGGGAACCTTCCGGTACCTCGAGCGAGTGCACCATGCCGGGGGTGGCGCGCACGCGACGTACATCGACCTCGCCGCTGGCGGCATCGCGGCCCTGAGCACAGTGGTGGACGAGCGGACCCGGCTCGTCTGGGTCGAGACGCCGTCCAACCCGCTGCTCAAGGTCGTCGACATCGCGAGCGTCGCCTCGTTCGTCAGCGACCGCGGCGTAGGCCGGCCCGACCGGCCGAGGCTGGTCGTCGACAACACGTTCGCCTCGCCGGCGTTGCAGCGCCCCCTAGCGCTCGGCGCGGACGTTGTCCTGCACTCCGCCACGAAGTACCTGGGAGGCCACTCAGACGTGGTCCTGGGGGTGGTCGTGGTGAGCGATGACGACCTCGCGGAACGCCTGCGGTTCCTTCAGAACGCCATGGGCGCCGTTCCCGGGCCGTTCGACTGCTTCCTCGTCTTGCGGGGGCTCCGGACGCTGCCGCTGCGGATGGCTCGCCACTCCGCAAACGCTGGTCTCGTGGCGGATCTCCTCGCTGGGCGCGCGGACGTCGCATGGGTCGGCTATCCGGGGCTCCGCGACGGGCCGCACGCACACCCGGGCGCCGCCACGGCCGCACGCCAGATGCGCCACGCGGAGACCGGCGAGCCTGCGTTTGGCGGAATGCTGTCGTTCATCCCCGCCCCGGGCGGCCGCGCGGGCAGGTCGTCGGCGGACCGGGCCATCGCGTTCTGCGAGGGGACCCGCCTGTTCACGCTCGCCGAGTCGCTCGGCGGGGTCGAGTCGCTGGTCGAAGTGCCGGCCGCGATGACCCACATGTCCGTCGCAACGTCGCCGCTGGCCGTCGACCCAGGCCTGGTGCGCCTATCGGTGGGCATCGAATCACCCGACGACTTGCTTGCGGACATCGCGGCCGCGCTCGACCGCGCCTGAGTTCGGCGGCAAGTGTAGGAAAAGGCTGCTAGATCGAGGCGGACGGCCTACCCGGTTGCCTCCGGTCGTCGCAACACGTAGTGTCGCGGAGTGGCTGAACGACGGAGGGGCGCTCCCTCGCGCACCCTGCTGGCGGCCCTCGCCCTGGCCGCCGCGTCCGCGCTGCTCGGGGCCACGCCCGCGTCCGGGGCGGTCAACGCCCGCCTCCTCCCAGCAACGGCGGCGCCCGGCGACGCCGTGGAGGTCCTCACCGCGCCCGCAGGGCTCTACTCCAGCCTGGCATCGGGGGGACCGGTCCCCGTCTTCCTCCAGCCGACCTCGGACGCCGCGGGCAACCGGTGCGAGTCGCCGGTCGGCACCATGGCGTGGAGCGGCGGCGACGGGTCGGCGACGTTCAGGGTCCCCAACCTCGCCGCAGGCTCCTACTGGGTCCTTGCCGAGGTCGAGGGGTCGTGCTGGCGCTTCGGGGACGCGGACTCGAGGGGGCTCCTCGTCCTGACCGTCGTCCCGGCCAGCGGGCTGACCGGTCCGGCGCTCGCAGCCCTCGCCGTCGTCGCCCTCATGTTCGCGGCGTCAGTGCTGTGGGTGCGCCGGAAGCGCCAGCGCGCGAGGTCGCGCTGACCCGCCTCGGTTGGTCCCACGACCGGATGCCCGGTCTTGACTTGAGGGCGTGGTCGCAGGACCCTTGCCCCAGGAGGAAGGGAGACATGCGCGTCAGGCCCCTTCTCGCGCTCGCGGCCGCCAGCCTCGCCGCTGCCTGTGCCGCCCCGCCTCCGCCCAGCCCGGTCGCGACCGCCCCGCCGGCCAAGACCGGCGAGCGGCCGGCGGCTTCCTGCGACGCGCGCACCTGGCCCCGGACCGCGGTCACGTGCGTGCAGGCGCGCGACTCGGCGAGCCTGCCGGGAGGCTCCGGCGGCGAGGCGCTCATCTGGCTGACCACCCTCGGAGCGGTCGATGCGGCCTTCCACCCCGCGCGGCAGACGGCCGCCACCCCGACCGACGCATCCACCCCCGTCTGGGTCTTCGTGCTCGGGGCGAACCCCGGCGCCGGCCGGCTGCTGTGGGTGACGGACGCCACGAGTGCCGGCACGGCGACGGGCGACTTCGTCTACCTCTACCGCTGGGACGAGCTCGGGTCGCCCGACCTCCCCGCCGTGATGCCGCCGATCGCGACGGCCGCCGTCCCGCAGGTCCCGCGACCGCGCGCGGTGGCGACGCCCGCCGCGCGACGGCCTTGCGAGGGGTGTAGAACGTGATGGTGTCAGAAGGGCGTTCATCGGGGCCTCGAGTCACCCTGGCGACAGTGCTCGGGGCCGTTCTGCTCTGCGGTGCCTGCGGCGCGCCCGCGCCGTCCGTCGCGCCCGCGGCCGCCTTGGCGCCGTCCGTTCGCAGCCCGACGCCCCGACCCGCCGCGCCGAGCGCCGTCCAGGGTGCCGACGCTCCTTCGCCGCCCGGCGACGCGTTCCGGGTCAGCGCCGAGGAGGCCGCCGCCGTCTCGACCGTCGAGCGGCTCATAAGCTCGATCAACACCGGGGACGCGGGCGCGGCGGAGGCTCTCGTCGCGCAGGGCGCCGAGGGCAGCGACTGCGACTACGCTCGTCGCGCCGTCGTCGTCCTCACCGGGAAGCCCGAGGTCGTGCGGTGGCTGAGGGCGCGGATCGCGGACCACGAGCGCCTGGCCGTCGGGAGCATCTTCAACGAGAGCCCCATCTTCACCCCGGTCCTCGGCGTCGAGTTCGCCCGTCGCTCGAGCGACACGCTCGCGCGGCTCGGGTTCCCCGGCGGGGTGGTGCCGGGCACCATCGCGAAGGTCGTGCTGACGCCCGACCTGTCGCAGGTTTCGGGCCTCAACCTCGCGCCTGGTGGTGCGGACGCGAGCACGATCGCCCAGGCGTGCACTCCCGCGTGAGGCGTCAGGAAGGTGGAGTCCGCCGGTCAGGCGCCAATCGAGGCGGCAGGGACCATGGTGGGACCCGTGCCCATTCCGCGTTCGGACTGACGCGCATCGCGCAGTTCCTGCCACAGGGCGAAGGTGCGATTTAGCATCACCGCGCCCACACGTGCTGCCGAACTCAACCGCGCCTGAGCCGAGCGCGCGCCTGAGCCGGTGCCCGCCAACGCGGCGGGCAGGCGGCCGGTCCTCTCAGGCCTGGCTCAGCGGGAACTCAGCGTGCGGGCGCCTCCTGTGCCGCGCGGCGTCCCGTGGCATCGGGAGCGAGGTGTCGCGCCGGCGGACGCGCAGGCGCTAGAGCGCGATGCCGCGGGCGCCGCGGTCGCCTCGGCGATCGCGGCTCACGAGGCAGTAATCTCCAGATAGTCCGAGGAGTCTTCCGATCGTCTTCCTGGCCATCCTCCCGTTCTTCTCCACGCTGGGAGGGGGCGTCGCGGCGCTCAGGCTCCGCCATCGCCTCCATCCGTTCATGGCGTTCGCCTCGGGCGTCGTCGTTGCCACGGCCGTGGCCGACCTACTGCCGGAGGCCCACACGCTTGTCGGGGCGGAACGGGTCCTCGACGTGGGACTCGTGGCCCTGGCCGGCTACCTCGCCTTCGCCTTCATCGAGGCGTTCATCCACCAGACAAGCTTCGAGCACGCGGAGCCCGGGGAGCCCGTGGGGCCGAGGCGGCGCCGTCTGCTCGCGGTCCTCCCGCCGGCCAGCCTGATCCTCCACAGCACGCTCGACGGGGTCGCCATCGGCTTCGGCTTCGTGGCCGGGGAGCGGGTCGGGATCCTCGTCCTGCTCGCGGTGCTCGCCCACGACTTCGCCGACGGCATCAACGTCGTGACGCTGGCACTCGAAGCGTCGCGCGGAGTCCCAATCGCCATCGCATTCCTACTCGCGGACGCTGCGGCTCCCGTGGCGGGCGCGGCGCTCAGCCGCCTGGTGTCGATCGAGCCGGCAACGCTCGGCCTCCTCCTCGCGTGGTTCTCCGGCGTCTTCATCGCGATCGGTGCCGGCCACCTGCTGCCGGAGGCCCAACACCACGACCGCCTTGGCGCGCCGCGGCTGGTCGCAATTGCCGGGCTCGGGGCGGTGGTCGTGCTCGCGGTGCGGGCGCTCGTCGGCTGAGGAAGAAGGGCGTGGCGCGCGACGGTCGCCGCCCCGGACAGGTCCTACATGACCCGGTCCGCGATGGCGCAGGCCGCCCGTGCCTTCCGGAGCTCGCGCCACAGGATGGCGACGCCGAGAGCGTTCATCGCGAGCCCTAGGACGAGCAGCGGCAGCTTGTAGGCGTCGAGGAAGACGGCGGCCGCCGACACGCCGATGAGGGGCAGGACGTCGGCGACGTGGTGGGCGCAGCAGGCGAGCATGGCCGCGGTGCTGGTGCCCGTGCTCGCGGCGGTCATGGCTGCCCCGCGCCGGTGGCGCGCCGCCGTCCGACGCAACTCTAGGAAGAGCGCGATCTGCGTCCCGAAGCCGAGGGTCACGGCGAGTACGAACGGGGCGTCGGCGGCGAACTGCTCGAGCGCGTGCGCCGGACCCTGGGCGAGCATGATGATCCCGAGGTACCAGCCCAGGAGCGCGATTCCGCCCACGGCGCCGGCCGCTGCCGACCGCCAGCCGACCACGCCCGACTGCCGGATGCCCGGCGCCCATGCGGTCATGCCCGAACCTCCCATCGCAGGACACGCTCGGGAACGCCCCCCACGTTCTGGAGCACGAGCTCGACCCACGAGGCGCCATTGATGACCCCGGAGGCATCCCCGGTGAAGGTCAGCTGGCCCGACCGATGATGGCCCCCGGCGGGAGCGGCCCACGTCGCCCCAGAGATCGGCTGGCCGCGGTCGCTGCGCAGGACCGCCGCGGTCAGGTCGGTGGCGTCGAGGGATCCCGAGTGCGTGTCCATCGTCACCTCGAAGACGGCGCCGGCGTCCGGGCCGCCCCACGTGGCTGTGACGGTGACGCCGTTCGCCTCGCTGACCTGCTGGGCCGCGGCGACAGCGCTCGCCGGAGCACCGGCCGAGGTCGTCCCGGCAGGGCTCGGGGAGGCGGGCGTGGCGCCGGTCCCCGTTGCGGCGCTGGCGGGCGAGCAGGCGGCGGCGGCCGAGGAGGACAGGAGGAACAGAGCGAAAAGCTGTGTCTTCATGGCACCGAGCGTGGTCGTGGGAACTGAGAGCCGGCTGAGCTCCCCGTGAGAACTGCTCGGAGCACGCCTCGGGCCACGCGTGGCGCAGTCACCTGAACCTCCCGGTCGAGCCCAGCCGGTTACGTCGCGACCGCTTATCCCATAGCCAGTCGCAGTGGGGCGAACCGGTGCGCGAGCCCCGACTCCTCCAGCTTCTCGTCGAGACCGAGGGTCTTGCCGGCCGACGCGTACGCCACGATCGCCGAGAGGATCATGTACACGAACTGCTGGTTCACGGGCCCGTACTCGAAGTCCCATGCCGCGAGCCAGAACAGGAACATCATGATCGCGCCTAGCGCGCCGGCAAGTCGGGTGGCGAGGCCGAGGACGAGCGCGATGCCGATCGCGACCTCGCCGAACACGACGAGGAAATTGATGAGCCCTAGGAGCCCGGGGTCGGCGGCGAGGCCGCCCCAGAAGCCCTGGATCGGGTTGTGGCTCATCGGGTCCGGGAGGCCGGTCATGTTGGGGATCGTGCCGCCCGTCCCGAACTTGAGGAAGCCGGCCGCTGTCCACGGCGCGCCGGCGCCCGCGAAGTCGAAGACCTTCTCCAGCCCCGCGTACAGGAACCCTGCCCCGACCGCGATCCGGAGGAGCGCGAGCCCTCGAGCCCGCCGCTGGTCGAGCTTGTCCACGATGTCCACCTCCGTGGCGAATGCCGAGCGGAGCACGGAGCCCCTCGCTCGCGTCACGGGCCGAGCATCCGAAGTGCGGCTGAGCCAGGCGTGAGTTGCCGCTGAGAACACGAATCTCTCCGCCGCGCTCCATGTTCACAGCCGTCGTTCATGCCGATCTCACGCTGGGCTCAGGCGACGGCAGAGACTCCCGTTCATGAACACGACTGGGCGCGCGGCATTCAACCGGAGGCTCGTGGCCGCCGGGCTGTTCGTCGTCGTGGGAGGCGGCTTCATCGCGGTCGCGGCCGCGACCGGGCGGGACGGGGCGCCATCGACGGTCGAGCTCCGGGACTTCCGCTTCGAGCCGAACCGGATCGACGCCAAGGTCGGGCAGCCGCTCACGGTCACGCTCCGCAACGACGGCACCGAGGCGCACGACCTCAACTTCCCCTCGCTGCACATGCCGGGCCTCGGCGGCGTGGAGGCGATCCTGCAGCCCGGCGAGACGCGACAGGTCACCCTCCGCTTCGATGAGCCCGGCGAGCACACGTTCATCTGCACGCTGCCGGGGCATGCCGCGGCCGGCATGACGGGTGCCGTGTTCGTGCGGCCCTAGCGCAGTGCGGCCCGACGTCGTCGAACCGCCGGTCCGGTCGCCGGCGGCCGCCTCGCTCGAGGGCCGTGTGCTCGACGCCACGGCCCTGTCGATGCTGGCGCGCCTGTGCGCGCGCGATGTCGCAGTCCCGCTCAGGCGGGCAACCCACGGCATCACGCCCGTCGGCGCCGTGGACCTCGGACCCCGCCGAATCCCCGTCCTGGTGCATGACGGCGCGGGGAGACTCCTGGGCGTCGCGGGCCCGCGCCAGCTCGACGGCGTCGGCCCACGACCGCTCGCCGCCGCCGACGCGATGATCCCGCTCCACCGGCTCGAGATCGCCAGCGGCGGCGACTGCGCGACGGTTCTCGAAACTCCGCTCGAGCGGGACGGGTTCGCGCTTGTGCTTTGGCGCGGGCGCCTGCTCGCCGCCGAGCTCGACGATGTCGGACGCCAGGCGCGCGTCTTCGGCCTGCTGGCAGCATGGGGTCGCGCCCGGTTCGGCTGAGGTCAGTCGCCCGCAACCACGTGGTCAGAGTCGCGCGGTCGCAACTGGCCACCCAAGCTTCTCAGCCGGGCATTACCGACGCCTCATCCGGCGTTCATCTGGCCCGGCGATCGTGGCGGCCATGGACATCCTCGGCTACGTGCTCATCGCCATCCTCGCGCTTGTC
>JAJYMP010000596.1 GCA_021786915.1 Chloroflexota bacterium | reverse complement strand
CGGGGCGGCGGGCCGGGGCGGCGGGGCGGCGGGCCGGGGCGCCGAGCCTGACCCGGGCGGCGGGGCGGCGGGCCGGGGCGCCGGGGCGCCGGGCCCGGGCCAGTCGAATAAGCCGGACATAACCGCCTTGGCGGATCCTCGGCGCATGTCCACGAAGTCGACCCGCGCCAGCCAGGGGGCCATTCTGGCCAGACGTGCCGCCATCGCCATCGGACGGGAGCTTCGTGACGCTCGCATCTCCTCCGGCCTGGCGCAGCGGGCAGTCGGTTCCGCGGCGGGCCTCTCGCAGTCGCAAGTCAGCCGACTCGAGCTCGGCTCGATCGGCAAACCGCGCATCGACCACCTCGAGCGGGTCGCCGTGGCGCTGGGCCTCGTTCTCTCGCTCCGGCTCTATCCAGCGGGCAACCCGGTCCGGGACGCTGGGCAGCTCGCGCTGCTCGGCAGACTGGCGGCGCGGATCATCGGCGCACTCCGCCTGCGTCGTGAGGTTCCGCTCCCGGGCCCCAGGGAGCAGCGTGCATGGGACGCGAGGATCGAGGGACGCGGTCCGCCTTGTGCGGTCGAGGCGGAGGTCCACCTCCACGACATGCAGGAGCTCGCCCGCCGTGTCGCGCTCAAACTGCGCGATGACCCAACGGTCGATCGGGTCATCCTCCTCGTCGCCCGGAGCGCTCACAACCGGGCCGTCCTGCGCGAGCACCGCGAGGCGCTCCGCGAGCAGTTCCCTCTCGAAGGCTCGGCGATCCTCGCCTGCCTTCGCAGAGGCGAGCCACCCCCGACGAGCGGGATCCTGATGCTGTGATCCGGGCGCCAGGCCGCGTCCGCCAGCTGGGGCGCGGGGAACTGCGGCGGGGCCGCCAATTCCTACGGCTTCGTGCTCTTCGTCGGCCCCGGCGTCGCCGTGTAGCAGGGCACCTCGTTCGCCGGCACCGGCCCGGACGTTCCGCACGGCACGGGCTGCTGGTCGGCGGGTGGCAGGCCGCCCTGGTAGTCGGTGATGACCAGCGCCAGCTCGAAGGTGTCGAGGGGCGCTGCCGGCTGCACGAACGCGGTCTGGACCACGTCGTTCGCGTCGCGCTGGACGTCCACCACCGAGCCCAGGATCAGCCCCTTGGGGTACGGCGACCGGACGCCTCCGGCGAGCTCGAGGCCCGCGGTGAAGACCTCCTCGTCGAGAGCCACGGTCACGGACGAGTCGACGTTCTTCATCGTCAGCACGCCGCCCGACTCGCCACCGATCTCGCCCGTGGCACCCGACTTCTGGAGCTGGCCGATGACGGTCGACGACGGGTCGCTGATGAGCGTCACCTTCGCGAAGTTGGGGCCGATGTCGCTGATCCGACCCACGACCGCACCGCCCTGGACGATGACGACCTCGCCCATCGCGAGCCCGTCGGACGTCCCCTTGTCGATGGTCACGACCCGGCTCGTGGGCAGCAGCTCGCGCCCGATGACCCGCACGGCAACGGTCTTGTGGTCGAAGCCGCTCTGGAGCTGGAGGAGCGCGGTCAGCTGGTCGTTCTCGGACTTGAGCTGCGCCAGGCGCGTGTTGTCGTTGGCCAGCCCCTGGTTCTCCTCGCGGAGGGCCGCGTTGTCGATCCGCAGCTGGTTGATCTCGCCGATGGACCCAACGACGCTCGAGACGTCGGACGTGAAGCCCGCGACGGCGCCCTGGATCGGCCGAAGCGCGAACTGGAGCCCGCGCTTGAACTGGAGCACGGCGGGGTTGGCCGAGAACGCCATGAGGAGCAGGGTGACCACCACCAGGACCGTGAACACGATGCCCCGGCGGCGGACCCGGCGGTTCGAGAGCAGGGTGGTCATGGCGTGGCGCTCCAGCGGGCCGCGGTCACCCGGCCGAGGTCACCGCGCTCAGCGCGGCGGCCGGCTGTAGGTCTCCGCCACGAGCACGCGCTCCATTGCAGGGCTCGCGAGCTCCTGGAGGACCACGCCGGTGCCGCGCGCGACGCAGGTCAGCGGGTCGTCGGCCACGTGGACCGGCATCTGGGTGGCCTCGGCGACGCGTCGGTCGAGGCCGGCGAGGAGCGCGCCGCCACCGGCGAGCACGATCCCCTGGTCCATGATGTCCGCCACCAGCTCGGGCGGCGTCTCCTCGATCGTGTCCTTGATGGTGTCGACGATCTGCGCCACGGAGATCTCGATGGCGTCGCGGATCTGGTCCGCCCCCACCTCGACCGCTCGGGGCAGGCCCGTCAGCAGGTCCCGGCCTCGGAGCGTGACCCGCTGGGAGTCCCACTCGCCGGGGTAGGCCGAGCCGATGGCGATCTTGATGTCCTCGGCCGTGCGCTCGCCGAGGAACAGGTTGTACTCGCGCCGGGCGTAGGCAACGATGTCCTGGTCCATCTCGTCGCCGCCGATGCGGATGGAGCGCGCGACGACGATGCCGCCGAGGCTGAGCACCGCGACCTCGGTGGTGCCGCCGCCGATGTCCACGATCAGCGAGCCGGAGGGCTCGGAGACCGGCAGGCCCGCGCCGATCGCCGCCGCCATGGGCTCCTCGATCAGGCGTGCCCAGCGGGCGCCGGAGTTGAGCGCCGCGTCGCGGACCGCGCGCTTCTCCACCTCGGTGACGCCCGACGGGATGCCGAGCAGCATCCGCGGCCGG
>JAJYMP010000763.1 GCA_021786915.1 Chloroflexota bacterium | reverse complement strand
CGCCTCGCGCATGCTGGCGTGACGCGCAACAACCGTGTACGCCCAGTTCCTCGCTGCCGCCGACGGCAGCGGCCCTCGATGCGGGCATGCCGGGAGGCCCTGCGACTGGCCGCCGGCCAGCACGCGGCGCTCCGGGTCGCCACGTGATCGACCTCGGGCTGGCCCTCGTGTCGTGGGCAGACGGCGCGCTCATCGGCTACGAGGCCCTGGAAACGGCCCTCCGCGAGTCGGCCACCCGCATTCTCGAGGCTGCCGAGGCGGAGGCGGGTGCCGCCGAGCGCGAACGCGGTCTGCACCCACGGGCGCTGCACGGTCGGGTTCGACCAGGCGGCGATGGTCATCGCCTGCCCGTGCCACTCCGCCACCTACCTCCCGGCGAACGGCGCGGCTGTCCTGAGTGGTCGGGCGCCGCTGCCCCTGCCGGAGATCCCGCTCGCGATTGACGGCGCCGGCCAGATCCAAGTGACCGCGACCGCCTGAGGGCGGTGACGCACCGGCGGATCGGCTCCCCGCCCGGGTGCTGCGTCTTCGACTGGGCGCCAGTGACGGGCGCGGAGGCCTCGCCCTGGGCCGGTCCGGTCAGGCTTCCGGCTCGGGGTCCTGCTCGTCGAGCCCGAGCAGCGCCTCGACGTCGCCGCCGTACGACGTGATCTCGTACAGCCGCGGGCGAAGGCTGATCGCCTGGCGGAGCGCCTCGGAGACCTGCCCGTCCCGGCGATCGATGTCCTCGACCAGCAGCTTGACCGGGAGGACGTGGCCGAGGTCCTCGGCGTAGGCGCTCGCCGGCATCTCGAAGTAGTACGCGCCCGCCACGCGGCACACGGAGAACCGTCCCTGCTGCGGCAGGTCCTGGGTGACCACGAGGTCGCCCACGCGCATTCCCGCCGACTCTGTCGCGAGCATCCGGTGTGCGCGCCACGCCTGGAGCTCGGCCGGCGAGAGCTCGGCCTTGGCCCGGCGTCGCTGCGCGATGCGGCGGAGGTCCTGCTCTTCTGCCCAGCCCCAGCCCTGGCGCAGGCGTCCCGCCCTGAGCTCCGCCCAGACGAAGTCAGGGTGGTGCTGGCTGGTGCGCATCGCCCAGTAGCGTCGGCCGGGCTGTCCAGGCAGGCCCTGCAGCGAGGCCTCGCCCGCCTTCGAGGGTCGCTTGGCGGGCGGCCGCTTCACCCCGAGGCGCACGAACACCTCGTCGATGTCGTGGATGACATCGCGAGCCTCGGCATCCTCTCGGCCGGCGAGGAGCGCTTCGAGGGCCGCCTCGTGGCTGTCCTCACGCTGCGCCAGCCGCTCGAGGGCTCGGACGGCGAAGCGCGAGTACTCGGGGTGGCCGATCCAGTCGGCCATGGGGGCGACCGCAGCCGGCCCTGCCGCGACGACGAGGTCGCGCAGGTCCATTCGGTTGAGCTTGTCCGCAGCGCGGACCTTGGCGAGCGTGCGGTCTAGGTTGTCCAAAAAGGCGAACCTCACGAAACGATCGGCGCGGGACGTCGGCGGCGGTCACCAATAGGATCGCCCCGTTCGGCGTTGAGCGCTTGCCCATCGCGCGCTTCGCCCCCAGCCGATACTCGCCCACGTGATCGAGCAAGGGGGCACGAGGTGGTGGGGAAGGGGCGCCAGGTGGTCGACGAGGCGCACGAGTGGATCGCAGACAGGCTGCGCGAGCTCGGATTCCGGGAGCTGGGACCGATTGAGCAGGTCCGGGTCCGGCCCTGGTCGGTCGTCCTCGCCGTCCCAACCGACCACGGGCGCGTCTTCTTCAAGGCCAACGAGCCGGCCTACCGGCGCGAGGCGGCTCGCGTCGCGTTCCTGGGCGCCCGTCGCCCGGACCTCGTCCCGGCGCCCCTGGCCGCAGACCCTGCGACCGGCTGGATGCTCTTGGCCGATGCCGGGGCGCCGCTGCGCGATCTGGTGGAGCGGGAGCGCGACGTGTCCCGCTGGCTCGATGTCCTGCCGCTGTACGCCGGGCTCCAGGTGGAGCTCGCGGGCGACGCCGATGCGCTGGTGGCGCTCGGCACGCCGGACTTGCGGCTCGACGTCCTGCCGGCGCGCTTCGAGGCGATGCTCGCCGATCTCGCCACCGTCGACGACCGAGCGCACGACGGGGAGCTGCTGCGGCTCCGGGCCGAGGTGCCGCACGTGGCGGCGATGGCCGCAGATCTCGCCCGCTTCGGCATCCCCGAGACCATCGAGCACGATGACCTCAACGATTCGGCCGTGTACCTCGAGGATGGCCGCTACCGGATCATCGACTGGGGCGATGCATGCGTCGCGCACCCGTTCTTCTCGCTGTCGGTGGCCCTCGAGGGCGTGGTCGCGTGGGGCCCGGACGACGTGGAGGGATCGGTGGACGTCCGCCCGTTCCGGGACGCCTACCTGGAGGGCTTCGCCCATCTCGCCTCGCGCGAGGAGCTGCTGGCCGCCTGCGCACTTGCGCTCCGCCTCGGGTGGGTCTGCCGCGCGGTCAACGGCCACGAGCACGCCGATGACCGGGCGCAGACCTGGACGCGCCTGCGCATGGCGTTCGACGGGCACCCCTGACGACGAGTTGCCCAGCCCGAGAGGGCCGGTTCAGGCCGCGTCGTCCTCGGTCAGCCGGTCCCGGTCGAGGTGGAAGACCAGCTCCTCGCCGTCGATCTCGTCCATCTGGACGCCCACCTGCGCGAAGCCGAAGGAGCGCACGACCGCAAGCGAGGCGACGTTGTCGGGCGCCACCGACGCGCGGAAGCGGTGGACACCCTGCGTCTCGGCCCAGGCCAGCAGCGCCCGGACGCACTCGGTCACGATCCCCTGGCGCCGGAACGCCGGCTCCACGCGGTAGCCGATCTCGACCCGCCCGGTCTCGTCGGGCGGCGCGTGGAACCCGATCGTGCCGATGACCTCGCGCCGCCCGTCCGGGTGCGTCCAGACCATCGACCGGCCGAGCCAGGGCCGGCTCGACGGGTTCGCGGTCAATGTCGGGATGCGGTAGGCGAGGAAGCTGGCGAGGTCCTGGGCCAGGTCGCCCGGCAGCGCGGCGCCCAGCTCGCGCGAGGCGGCCTCGAGGTCGCCCGCGGCGAGCGCCCGCATGAACGGGAGCGACATCGAGACGAGTTCGAGGCGCTCAGTGCGGATGGCGGGGACCTCGACGTCGTCGACCGGCATCGGCCGAGGATAGCGGTCCCCGCACGACGGCCTCACGCCGCAGCGAGCGCCTTCCGGTAGCGGACCTCGGGGATCTCGCGTCCCGCGATGTCGAACGTCTTCCTCGCGCCGTCCATCCGCCACCCGGCAATCTCATAGAACCGGCGGGCCCGGCGGTTCGCCTCGAGCACCCAGAGGAACGCCTCGGTGAAGCCCTCCTGGGCCAGCAGCCGCTCGCCCTGCGCCATGAGCGCCCGGCCAACGCCGGTGCCCCACGCATCGGGGTGGACGTACAGGGAGCGCACCTCGCCCAGGCGCGGCAGGTCATCGTCCCGGCTCGAGCTCACGGTCACGCCGCCGAGCACTCGATCGCCCTCGACCGCGATCCACGTCCGGGGATCGGCCGGGCCGGTGGCCCCGAGCGTGTAGCGCGCGGCGCGGGCAGCCACGTCCATCGCGTCGAGGAAGCCGTCCGGCACGATGCCGCGATAGGCCGCCTGCCAGGCGAGCGTGTGCATCACGGCGAGGGCCATGGCGTCCGCTGGCGCCGCGCGCCGGATCCGCCACGCTGTCGTCTCGGTCATGGGCCCGATTGTTGCAGGGCCGGAGCCGGCCGGCGGGATGAGCGTGCCGGCCCGGCCGCGGCGTCGACGGTGCCCTCGCTGCGGCCCGCCTCGCCGTAGCGTGACCGCCTGGGACCGCCTGTGGTCAGAAGAGCCCGCCGCCGGGCGGCAGGACGACGTGGTGGTCGCGCTGTTTGCCGGCGCTGCGGTGCTCGCAACGGGCCTCGAGGTCCCAGCCGATGCGGTCGAGCTCCTCGGCCCGACGACGTTCGCTGCGCGCCAGGATCCAGGTCGACAACCGCTCGACAAGCCCTCGATGCGGTGCCCTCGGAATGCTGCGGACGCGCGCGGGTGATGCGGACATTTCAACCATCTCCGGTCCCTCCGACGCCCCGTCCGGCGTGCGGGTTCTCGAGGTGAAGACTCTTGATATCGAACGATGAACATCCTAGCCCGCTGATCTCTTGATGTCAAGAAGGTCCATACAAAGAATCTTGACATCGCACGTTAGCGGTCGGATACTCCAGGCATGGACACAGCGCACGAGGAACTCGACAGGATTGACGCCTCGCTCGCGGAGTGGGCGCGCGAGATCCCCGACCTCGACCCGCTCACGGAGGGGATCGTCGAGCGCATCCATATGCTCGCCAAGGCATTCGACCAGTCACTCGAGGAGACCCTCGTCGAGCACAGCCTGGACCACCGCTCGTATCACCTGCTCGGCAAGTTGCGCCGGCGCGGCGCGCCCTACCAGCGGACGCCTGGGCAACTGGCAGCCGACATGCACCTCTCGAGCGGCGCGATGACGAACCGGCTCGACCGCATGGAGCGCGCCGGCCTGATCCGCCGCCTGCCCGACCCCGCCGACCGGCGGGGGATCCTCGTCGAGCCGACGGACCTCGGTCACGCCATGTGGGACCGAACGACAGGCACCCAGGCCCGCCGCGAGGCGATGTTCGCGGCGGTCCTCGACCCGGCGGAGCGCGAGGAGCTCCACCGCCTGCTGCGCCGCCTCATGCGCGCCTTCCCAGGCAGGCTCAAGGGCCACCACGCCGAGCACGAGGAGCCGCACGCCTAGGCGTGCGGGACCCGAGGCTGGCCTGAGGGACGGCGACCGGGCATGGCTGTCAGCGCGAGCCGATCAGCCGCCCGCCGGCCGATCGGCCCGCGCCAGGCGTCAGGACGGGCCTGTGTGAGCGAGCACGAAACGTGCAGCGGGATCGCCGGGAGCGGTCGAGCCGCTCCGGCGCGAGCCTGTGGGCGACCTACCCCTGCTGGAGGATCCGGATGGCGTTGCCGAACGGGTCGCGGAGGCCCATGTCGATGCCGTAGAAGTTCTCGGTGGGCTCCTGGGTGAAGTCGGTCACGCCGCGCGCCTTGAGGGTATCGTAGAGGCCCCGCACGTCGTCGGCATTGAAGACGAGGCTGCTGAGAGCGCCCTTCGAGATGAGCTCGCGGAGCTGGGCCGCGGTGGCGTCGTCGTGCTGCGGCGGGCCTGGCACCTCGAGCAGGATCTCGGTGGGGGAGCCGGGCACGCGCACGGTCAGCCAGCGGTACGAGCCCTGGCGCACGTCGGCCCCCTTCTCCAGGCCGAGCTTGTTGACGTAGAAGTCGAGCGCCTCGTCCTTGTCGAGGACGAAGATCGGGGCGACGTTGAGCTTGGTGATCATGGGCCTTCTCCTTGTGGCGATGCCGGGGGCCCAAGACTAGGGAGCGGCCTCGGTCCTGGCTTCTCCGAAACTGCTCGATCGCCGGGCTGATGCACCGGCCGCGATCCGCGGCCGAGCCGCCGCCATCTGGAAGCAGTGCGGCGCGTCGATCGGGTCGTGGCCGTCGCGGTACGCAGACGGCGTCTCGCCGACGATCTCGCGGAAGGTGCGACTGAAAGTCCCGAGACTGCCGAACCCCACGTCGAGGCAGACGTCAGTGATGCTCCGGTCGGTCTCGCGCAGCAGGAACATCGCCCGCTCGACCCGCCGCCGCTGCAGGTAGCGGTGCGGTGTCTCGCCGAAGCAGGCCCGGTAGCTGCGGATGAAATGGGCGTCCGACAGGCAGGCCACCGCGGCTACGGCGCGGATGTCGAGCGGCTCGGCGTAGGCGCGGTCCATCGCGTCGCGGGCGCGCAGCAGGCGGCGGTTCAGGTCCTCGACCTCTCGAGTCACGCGGCAACGCTACTCGATCCCGCTCTGCTCGGCAGACGGCCTCGCCAACGTGCGTGCGTCGTTGCAGCCTGGCGCGACGCGGCGACGCGCCGACGCGCAACGCGGCTGGCGTCAGCCCCCGGTGTCCGGCGGGTCCTTCGACGCCGCGGTGCGCAGGCACTCGAGCACTCGCGGGTCGATCCAGCCCGCCGCCGCCGTCCGCTCCTCGAGGTTCTCCACGCTCATCCAGGCCAGCAGGCGCTCCTGCCAGGCCGCGTCCCAGCCCTCGGGAAGGCTCCGCGGCTCGCCGACGCTCGGGCGCTCCTCGTCGTCGGCATGCGCCCCGGCCTCCTCGGGCCACATCGGCGCGTACACCGGTTCGCCAACCGCTGTCGGGTCCCAGCCGAGGCGCCGGAGGTGGTCGCGCAGCTCCGCGGCCAGGTTCGCGTCAAGGGCGATCAGCTCTCGAGCGGCGGGCCGCTCGAGGTACAGGTGGGTGAGGTCCAGCAGCCGGCCGAGCTCGCCGATGGGGTCCTCGTGGTCGTCCACGCGCAGGTCGATCCAGCGGTCGTTGCCGCCGCCGTACCCGCCGCGGTCGCGCACGATAAGCAGGGCCGCCGACTGGCGCCCGCGCCGATCGCCGCCCTGCGCGTCCGCCGCGGCGAGACACGCCACGAGGAGCTCGGGGAAGGGGAGGCCGCCGGTCGCGAAGGTGTCCGCGAGGGCATCGACCACGCCAGCACCGGCGAGGATGTTGCCCTGCGCCGCGTAGTTGGGCCCCGTTCGCCCGCCGGCCCAGGCGAAGCACGAGCGCCCGGTGTACGTCGCGGAGCCCCCGCTCGCGTCCACGATCCCCAGTTGGCGCTGCCCCGGCAGGGCATCCGCTGCCGTGAGGCGCGCCGCGGTCGTCTCGGCGTCGGCCCCGCCGGCGAGGAGTCCCAGGCCGTCCGGGCCGTAGGCGACGTTTGCGAACGACTGGGTGGCGATGGCGCCCACGCCGGCGCGCGCCCACGGCACGACGGCCCCGACCGCGAGGAATCGGGACTGGACCGCGACGCCCAAGTCGCCGGTCGCCGGGTCACGGGCGACGATCGAGTAGGTCACGGCGGCTCCTCATCTCGCGTGCCTTGGCTGCCCGGGGCTGCCCGCCCCGTGGTGGTGCTCGCTCAATCATCGAGCATCGGTTGGCGGGCGCGCATGGCAGCGCGCCGCCTGGGCTGCCGGACCGTATTGGCGCTGAGTCGCCACAGACTCGCCGCGGCGAGATCCGGGCAGGGCCCCCCGTCCCCCCACGCCGTCTGGGCCGGCGGCCACGCACGCGGCGAGGCGCGGCGAGTCTGACGTGACTCGCGGGCGCCGCCCCCGCGGCCCGGTGGCGTCCGCGGTCCCGACCCGGCCGCGCAGTTGCAACCCCTCTGCAAGCCCGCCTCGCCTGCCGTTGTGAACCCCGACCCCGGCCAAGGTGCCCAATAGACAGGCCCCAAGAGAACCCATCGCCCCGCCGTGCGCAGGGCCGACAGGAGGTGCCGAGATGGCCAACGAGCTAATGGGCAAGCGCATCGCCTTCCTCGCGACCGACGGCGTGGAGCAGGTTGAACTCCAGAAACCCTGGGATGCAGCCAAGAACGCCGGCGCGACGGTCGAGCTGGTGTCGATCAAGCCGGGCGCCATCCAGGGTGTGAACGGCATGGACAAGGCCGAGACGTTCCCGGTCACGGACACCGTCGAGACCGCGAGGGCCGACGACTTCGACGCGCTCGTGCTCCCGGGCGGCGTCGCCAACCCCGACAGGCTCCGCATGAACCGGGCGGCGGTGGCGTTCGCGAAGGCGTTCTTCGAGGCCGGCAAGCCGGTCGCGGCGATCTGCCACGGTCCGTGGATGCTGGTTGAGGCGGACGTGCTGCGGGGCCGAACCCTCACGTCGTGGCCGAGCCTCGAGACCGACATCCGCAACGCCGGCGGCAACTGGCTCGACGAGGCGGTCCACGTGGACCGCGGGCTGGTCACCAGCCGCAAGCCGTCCGATCTGCCGCTGTTCTGCGCCAAGATGGTCGAGGAGTTCGCGGAGGGCGTGCACCCCGAGCAGCGCCAGGCGACATCGGCCATCCGCTGAGCGTGCCCCACCGCCTCGGGATCCCCGTCCGTCAGGTGGCACGATCCGAGGCCCGCGCCTCGTCGCCAGCCGCCGGCGCGCGTGGAGAAGAGCATGAGCAGCAGGCCGGCGGGCAGCGAGCCGAGCGCGGCCGACATGGGCGAGTACCCGAGGACGCCCTGCAGGACCAACGCTCCTGCTCGCCGCACGTGGTGCCGAACGCCAGCCCGCCCACGCGGACCGCGATAACCGCCGCGCCCAGCCATGTGGCACCTCCTCCCGATGGCCTGCGCAGATCGTGCCCATCCTGGCCGCGCCGGCCACCCGAGCGTCGGCCTCGCGAGGGCTTCAGCTGGACACCGCCTCCGGCTGGCGTCCGATTCCGCAGAAGCGCCGCGTCCGACGCGCTTCGTGGTTTGGGGGGCCGACGGGCTCGAATCGGAGGGCCATCGTTACGGGACCAGTGCAGGGGTTTCTCCCTGCCAGAGGTCCCGCAGCGTCCCCCAGCGACGGGCGGTCCAGCACCGGCGCTCGCGGGTGTCGCAGGACGACACTCGTCTCAGCTCGAAAGCAATGGTCCGGAGGGAACCGGACGGACGAGCTGGAAGGAAACACTCTCATGGAAGGCACGCGTCCCGCCGCCAAGGGAATCGCCGCACTGCGCATCGTGCTCGGCAGCGGCTTCCTCTTCGCCGGTCTCGAGAAACTGCTCCACTTCGACGGGAGCGCGAAGGCGTTCGACGCCAGCGGCTTCCTCAAGGGCGCCACGGCCGGCAGCCTGCCGGGATCCGCCGCGAACGCCATCGTCAATCCGACCCACGGTCTGTGGGTCTCGCTCGCAGGCAACGCCGGTCTAATGTCGGTCGTCAACACGCTCGTGGTCAGCGGCGAGATCCTCATCGGGCTGGCGCTGATCCTGGGCCTCGCCACCCGGTTTGCGGGCGTCATGGGCGGCCTCATGATGGCCTTCTTCTGGATCGCCAACTTCAGCTTCGCCAACGGCCCGGTCAACGAGCAGTTCCTCTACGGCGTCGTCGCCCTGTTCGTCGCCTACGCGGCGGCGGGCGAGCTCTGGAGCCTGCGCTCCGTGTTGTCGCGGGTCCGGCTCGTGAGCGGCCACCCTCGCCTGGCCGCCGTCCTCGCCGTCCTCGGCTGACAGCCCTCGCCGCTCCGCTCCTCCCGAGAGCAGGCCGTCTCCCCGGCCTGCTCTCCTCGCGTCCCCGGCGTCCCGGCGCGGCGCTCCTCGAGTCTCGCGGTGCACCAGCCGGCCCTGTCGGCGCACGGAGCGCCGCCCGGTCCGCTCCGCGCGCCGGACCAGGGGCCCGCTGTTCGCCCGGTGCCCCGGGGCAGCCCGTTTGGCAGGCGGAGCGACGGCAGGGCCGCTGCGTGCACGCCCCCGCGCTCGCCGCGCCCCCGGCGACCGCGCCCCTCGCCGGGGGCAATGGCCCGGACCTCGCGCGCGGGGACGAACCGCTCCGCGCCGTACCAGGCCCTGGTCGTCGCCTCGCCGACCTCGAGGTCCACCGCCGGGGTCCAGGGTGTGCCGGCTTCGACCGAGCGCTCCTCCCGCAGCGCGATGCCGTCGAGCGCGAGCCGCCTGCTCTGCTCCGAGTGCAGTGCCCCCGTGAGCCGCCAATACCGGTCGGTGCCCGACGGCATGGCCTCCCCGTCGAACGGCGCGAGCGTAGACGACCTTGGCATCAGACCCCTGTAGCAGACTGTCGCCGCTCCGGACGGCTCGCGCAGGACTTGCCAACCGGTCACGAGGCACGGCTCGCAGCTGGCGCCGCTGCTCGAGCAGCTCGTCACGGTAGGCGGTCTCGACGGATCCGCCCCGACGGGCGCTTCCACGGGTGTGCTGTGGCGCGACAGCCTCCGCGGCTGGTTGGCCTCGGGCGAGGGCGGAGGCGCACCGGGCGCCTGTCGGGGGCCGGCGCGTGGTCGCGTGCGCCTGACCAGCCCGCTTCGCCGGTCGCGCAGCCCGCTTCGCCGGTCGCGCAGCCGGCGATCGTGCGGCTCAGGCGGGGATCAGGTCGTCGACGAGCGCCTCGAGGTCCTCGAACGTCCGGACCCGGCGCATCCCCTCCTCGAGGCTGATGTCGAAGGCGTCCTCGACTGCGACGAAGAGGTCCGCGAGGTCTTCGCGATCGAGGTTGAGGTCCTCGACGAAGTCGGTGTCGCCCTGGAGCTCACCAGCCTCGAGGCCGATCACCGCGAGGCAGACGGCGAGCAGGCGCGCCTGGTCCTCGGAGTTCATCTCGGCCTCCTTCTGCGGATACGCGGCGTTCTCGAGCCTGGTCACCTGCCGGTCACGACGTGGCCGCCCGTGACCGAGGTGATCGTAGCGGACAGAAGAAGCCGAGCGGGAGGCGTGCGGAGGAGGTCAGGTCCGCCTCAGGTCCGCAGGCGGCTCTCCACGCGGCGCTCCACCTCGTCGCTGACCGCCGCCGCGAGGCTCGTCCCGAAGCGGCCGGCGAGCCGCTCGAACAACGGCCGGCGCAGGTGCGCCGTGGTGGACCGGGCTGGGACGCCGGCAGCGCGCGCCGCGATCTCGACCGCCCGCTCGAGGTCGCCGATCTCGTCGACCAGCCCGCGCTCGCGGGCCTCACGCCCGAGCCACACCTCGCCCGTCGCGAGTTCCCGCGCCCGCGCCTCGGGCATCCGCCGACCTGCCGCCACCCGCCCGACGAACGCGTCGTAGAAGGCGTCGACGATCGCCTGCTCTTTGGCGAGCTCCTCCTCGGAGTCCTCCCGCCAGGGCGCCCCGGCCCCCTTCAGGCGCCCGGCGCGCGTCTCGGTGACGCTCACGCCCAGCCGGTCGAGCAGCCGGGGGAGGCGCGGCGAGGCGGCGATGACCCCGATCGATCCGACCACGGCATTGGGCTGCGCGACGATCGTCGAGGCGGCCAGGGCGGCGAGGTAGGCGCCCGACGCGCCGACGCCCCGGATCGCCGCCACCAGGGGCTTCGTCGCGGCGAGCCGCTCGAGCGCGAGGAACATGTCGTCGCTCGCGGTCGCCGAGCCGCCCGGCGAGTCGATGTCGAGCACCACCGCGGGGACGCGCTTCGACTCGCGCAGCCGCCGCACGAGCTCGGTCCAGTCGGCGGTCCGCGAGCCGCCGCCGATCGGGCCGAACAGCCGCAGCACCGCGACGCGGTCGGGCCGCGCGCGGCGGAGCCGGGGGCCGATGACGGGGAGACGTCGCAGGAGGGTCATCGCGCGCAGCGTAGCGCAGGCTGCGCGAGGGCCATCGCCGACGGCCGGCCCGGCTCGCCGCGAGACTGCCGCAGCCCGGAGCGCGTCGGCCGCGGGACCGCCGCAGCCCGGAGCGCGTCGGCCGCGGGAACGCCGCCGGGTGGCGAGCACCGTCCGGAGCACTGGCATGAGCCGGCCGCGGAGGATGCGCTCCCGGTGCCGCTCCTCGATGGACAGCGTCTCGTGCCTCGACGAACCCCGTGCCGCTCTCGAGCTCGCCCGCCTCCAGCCCGATCACCGCGAGGCAGAGGGCGAGCAGTCGCGCCTGGTCGGCGGGGTTCACCATGGCCATCTTCTCCGCTCGCTCGGCAGGTGCAAGCGTTTGGCCGGAGTGGCAGCCCCATCGGAATAAGTCCCCGATGCCGGTGTACCGTCCGATTGGCGGCGTGATGCGCGAGCGAGGCGCATGGCAGCTGCCACAAGCGGCAGGACCGTCGGCGTTTGGGTGACGTGAAGGGAGGCCAGGGTGCCGGACGAGGTCGTCGGTCGGGGCGACGAGCTCGCAGTCCTGGAGCGGTTTGTCGAGCGCGCCTCGGCGTCCGCGGCCGGCATCGTCCTTGACGGCGAGGCGGGGATCGGCAAGACGACGCTGTGGGAGGCCGGGGCCCGTACGGCGCGGCAGCGCGGCTGGCGTGTCCTCTCGTCGCGACCCGCCCGTGCCGAGCAGGGCCTCACCCTCGGCGGCCTGACCGACGTCCTGGGCAGCGTCGAGCCCGGGGACATGGCCGAGCTGCCAGCCCCGCAACGCCATGCCCTCGAGGTCGCGCTCCTCCGCGCGGCGCCGACGGGAAGCCTGCCCGACCAGCGCACGCTGTCCGTAGCCGTCGCGGGGCTGCTGCGCGGGCTCGCTGCTCGACAGCCGGTGCTGCTGGCATTCGACGACGCCCAGTGGCTCGACGAGAGCTCGGCGGCCATCCTCGCCTACGCCGTTCGGCGCCTGTGGGACCGTCCCGTCGGGGTCCTGGCGTCGGTCAGGACCGGAACTGCGACATCGGCCTCCGATGCACTGCTGGCGGCTGTGCCCTCAGACCGCCTCGAGAGACTCGCGGTCGGCCCGCTCCCGCTGGGGCCCCTGCATCGGCTGCTGGAGGCGAGGATCGCGCGGTCGTTCCCGCGTCTGGTGCTGGTCCGGATCGAGGCGGCGTCGGGCGGCAACCCGTTCTTCGCGATCGAGATCGCGCGGGCGCTCGGCCCGGCCGGCTGGTCGGTGCTTCCCGGGCAGGACCTGCCAATCCCCGAGACGCTGGGGCCGCTGATGGCACGACGTATCGCGGGGCTGCCGGCGCCAACCCGGCGGGCGCTGCTCCTCGCGGCGGCTGCGGCCGAGCCGATGATCGAGACTCTCCGCGCCGCTGGCGCTGACGAGGATGCGCTGGCGCCCGCGGTGGCCGGGGAGATCGTCACCGTCCGCGGCGATGGCGTCCGGTTCACGCACCCACTGCTCGCCCACGCCGTCGTCACCCTCGCGGGACCGGGCGAGACACGTGCCGCGCACGCTGCGCTCGCCGCGGTGACGAGATCGGCCGACGCTCGGGCCCGCCATCTCGGGCTGGCCGCCGAGGCCCCGGACGAAGCGGTCGCGCTCGCCCTCGAGCGGGCGGCCCAGGCCGCCCGATACCGGGGCGCTGCGCTCGACGCTTCCGGGCTCTACCGGGATGCCGCTCGGCTGACGCCTGGGGAGCTGTTCGGGGCGAGGTTGCGCCGATCCGTCGCCGCGGCGGCGTGCCTGTTCATCGACCTCTCGGAGATCGTCCAGGCCGACGCGATCCTCGAGGCGGCGCTCGGCGAGCCGCCCCGGGAGGAGCTTGCGATGGATCCGCGAGACGCCGGACGCAGCGACGCGCATCCGTCGCCGGGTCTCGAAGCGGACCCGACACGCGAGCCGGACCGAGACCCGCTTCGCGCCGAGGCGCTCAGCCTCCGGGCGCTCATCCGCTACTACCACGGGCGGGTGCCGGAGGCGGTCGAGCTCGGGCGGCAGGCGCTCCAAGCCGTCGACGAGGACCCGACCCGGCGCGCGCTTGTGCTCGCGCGCGTCGCCTTCGTCACGATGCAGCTCGACCTCGCAGCCGGTGTGGCGATGGCTGACGAGGCCGTGCGACTGCTCGAGGGCGTTCCGGGCTCCGTGGACCCGGATCTCGTCGCCAACGCGCTGTTGCTGCGCGCCGTCGGTGAGATCGGCTTGGTCCGGCCCACCCGGGCGGGCGACGTCGAGCGGGGGCGGCGCCTGATCACCCCCAATGGCCGCAGCTGGGAGCACGAGGGAGCCGACGGCAGCTCGTTCGGGATCGCGCGCCTCACGGATGACCTCGACCGTGCGATCGAGATGACCCAGGAGCTCATCCGCGCCAAGTCGGGCCCGTCCGGCGACGACCCGTTCAACCTCGTCATGCTCTCGGGGCTGCTGGTGCTGCGCGGCGACTGGCCCGAGGCGCGGCGCCTCGCCGAGGCCGCCATGACCTCCTACGAACGCGAGGGCGCGGACGTCCACCCGGCGTGGGGCCTCCGCGGGCTCGCACTCGTCGCCGCCCATGACGGCCGGCTCGAGGACGCCAGGCGATGGGCAGGCGAGGGCCTCCGGCGCGCCGCGGAGCGGGGCGATCTCCTCGTCGAGGCGTTCCACCACCAGATCCTTGGGTTCGTCGCCCTCTCGTGCGAGGCCTGGGCCGAAGCCGATGACCACCTGACCCGCGCCGCGGCCGCTGCCGATGCCGCGGGGACGCGGCACCCAGGGCGTCTCAAGGTGGCCGGCGACCAGGTCGAGGCCGCGCTCGCGCTGGGAGACCTGGCGTGTGCGGCTGCGGTCGTCGAGCGGCTGGACGAGGCGGCCCGGGTGGCGCCGACGCCGTGGGTGATGGCCGTCGGAGCGCGTTCGGCCGCGCTCCTGGCCGCTGCGCGGGGCGACCTCGACGCGGCGGCCGCAGGCCTGGATCGGGCGCTGGTCGAGCATGCGTCCCTGCCGATCCCGTTCGAGCGTGCGCGGACGCTCCTCGCCAAGGGCCGGATCCACCGCCGTCGGCTCGAGAAGCGCCTCGCGGACGAGACGCTGCGCGAGGCCATCTCGGTCTTCGAGGCACTCGGCGCTCCGGTCTGGGCGGAGCGCGCCCGCGGCGAGCTGGCGCGGGTGGGGCGGCGTCCCCGGGCAGCGGCGCAGCTCACCGAGACGGAGTCCCTCGTCGCCGAGCTGGCCGCCAGCGGGCTGAGCAATCGCCGGATCGCCGAGCGCTCCTTCCTCGCCCCGAAGACCGTCGGGAACGTCCTCGGCCGCGTCTACGAGAAGCTGGGGATCCACTCGCGGGCGGAGCTGGGGGCGGTGATGGCCGCCGGACGCGCAGGGGACGGCCCCCGCGGCCGCTGACGAGGCGGTCGCCATCGTGGCGACGCCCCTACCGAGCGGACCCTTCGCGCAGCGAGGGTGGGCTGCATCGGCCAGCGGACTCTGATCGGGGCGATCGCCTCTTGCTGCCGGGCGGTCCGCTGACTAGCGTCGCCGGCATGGATCAGCGTCCCGATCCCGATGACCTGGCGACGTTCCTCGTGGAGCGGTACTGGCCCGAGGTGGACCTCGCGCTCGTTCGCGCGGCCCTGCCGAGGCTCGAAGCCGTGGCCCGCGAGATGACTGCCGAGGGGACGCGGGTCGAGCATCTGGGCTCGATCCTCATGCCCGTCGACCGCGTGGTGTTCTCCCTGATCGCCGCCGGCGACGAGGCGCTTGTCCGCGAGCTCAACGCCCGTGCCGACCTGCCCGTCGACCGGATCGCGACGGCGATTGCGCTCCCGTCGCGCGCAGCCGGATCGGCCGATCACAACCCCTGACCCAGTGGCTCGAGGAGGCCTT
>JAJYMP010000143.1 GCA_021786915.1 Chloroflexota bacterium | reverse complement strand
TTCGGGACCGCCATCGACGCCGCCCTCGCGCCGACGCGCTGCCCGCGCATCCTCATCCTGGACTCGAAGCCGCTCAACCTGCGGGCCTACGGGGCAGAGCGGTTCGACCCCTCGTGGAACCCCGACGAGCGCGGCGGCGCCGTGTTCGTGGCGGTCGGGGGCGACGATCCCGAGCATCGCGCCATGCCCTGGCGCATCGGCCTCGCGCCCGACGAGACCACGAAGTCCTGGCTCGACTTCCTCGATGAGATCGACCCCGACGGACCCGGGCCCGACTGGGTGGTCGCCGATGGCGCCAAGTCCATCGCCAACGCGGTCGCCGTGCGGTGGCCCAACGCGACGTTCTACTCGTGCGAGTTCCACCTGGGCCGCGCCCTGCGCGCCGCGGCCAGCGGCGACGGCATCTGGACCGCCGACCCGGCCCACCAACAGCTCTTCGAGCGCGCCTTCTGGACCAACCACGACTGGGACGCGCTGGGCGCCTTCGCCCGCGCCCGCAAGGCGGCAACGCTCGAGGGCTGGTGGCGCGCGAACGAGGCGCTGGTGCGCCAGCAGATCGCCGAGCACTGGGCGCACAGGGGCTATCCGCGCAGCAACGCCGCCGCCGAGCGCATCCTCGACTGGATCGACAAGCGCTTCGGGCGCCGGCGCCGCTACAGCCTGCGGAACGCGCGCCGCCTCCAGCTCGTGCTCGCCCTGGTGCGCGCCCACCACGCCGGGCAGGCCGACCTCGCCACGTTCGCCGCGATCGTCAAGCGCGAGCTCCGTGGGCTGGCGCCCGCGTTCCGCTTCGCCTGGACCGGCCTGCATGACCCACGCACGCAGGCGTGCTCGATTGCGGAGCTCATCATCGACGCCCACAACCGGGCCGCGCAGGGAACGGCGACCTACATGGCCGCGGCCAAGGCGCGCTCGGTCATCGCCAACGTCGCCGCCCAGAACGATGCGCTCGCCGCACTCGGCCACCCGCCCCTCGCGGCCACCGTGGCACCGGGCCGCAAGACGGCCTCGGTGAAGGTGACCGGGCTCATGCTCAAGCGCGACTTCCCGCTCGTCGCCCGCGACTGGGACGCCGCTGCCAACGACCGGCCGCTCGCCTCCATCACCGCGGGCTCTGGCTACGAGGCCCACTGGACGTGCCACCGCTGCGGACACCAGTGGGTGGCTCCGGTGGTTCAACGGACGTGCCGCCAGACACGCTGCCAGCGCTGCTCGACCGAGCGCGCGGACGGCAAGAACGCGCTCGCCGCCGTCCATCCCGAGCTTGTGGCCGAATGGGACGCGGAGGCCAACGGCGCCCTGCGCCCCGCGCGCATCAAGGCCACCCACGACAAGGCGGTGAGCTGGCGCTGCCGGGATGATCCGAGCCACCCGCCCTACCGGATGTCGCCCTTCACCCGCGCGAAGCTGCCGACCGGCTGCCCGATCTGCCGGAAGAAGCGGACAGCGACCTCGGCGAGGCCGAGCGCCGCATCTGAACAGGCGGCCTGACGGTCGAAGGAGGCGGCCGCGCCGGTGCGGCGCCAGGGAATGGCCCGGATCAGGGCTTCGGGACCTGCCAGTCGTCGGGGACGGCCCCGACGGTCGTGTGCCCGTCGGGGAAGCGGACGCATGCGCCGCGTGCGACGATCGCGGAGCCCACCATCGGCTGCTGGCTGATCTTCCCGAGAGTCACGATGACGAACGCGCGCTCGCCCGAGACGAGCCGGAATGTGTCGGGCAGCCCGGCCTGCCCGGGTTCATCAACCCACTCGGCAAAGGCGAGCGGCGTGCCGTTCGGCCAGCCGCAGTCCGCGAGAGAGACCGGCGCGCCGGGAGGCAGGGGAACGGGCGACGACGACGAGCCGCCACAACCGGTCAGGGCGGCCCCGACGAGCAGCAGCACAAGCAGATGGCGCATCGCCGTTCCCCTCTCCTGTTGGCCTCCGCCTGTTCGCCGCCGATCACATCAGCGACTCCAGCGTGTCCCGCACAGCGGCACCGGTCAAGAACCGTTTGGCGCAGACGCGGCCTCCTCACCGCGCCGCCGCGCTCGAGCCTCGTTCTCTCCGGCGTTCGCGCACACGGCCCAACAGCCTTTCGGACTTACCCACCGGGTGTGACGCACAAGCCCGAGCGCCTCCACCCTACGCCGGATTCTTGAGCTCTCACGGTAGCGCCGGATGCAGGTCGGTCTCGGTCTGCGGGCACCCAGCTCGTCGGGTGGCGGTGCCGCGCCTCGCCCAGAGCGGCGTCAGCGTCCCGCCGCGAGGGCTGCGAACCAGTCCCAGGCCGTGCCTCGGAACACCGTCTGGATCGTGTCGGGCCCGGTCACGAAATGGCGCCGTCCGTCGGGGGCGATGCCGGTGATCGCCAGCAGCGCCCAGACGAGTCCGGGCTCGCGGTCCACCCGTAGCGCGCCGCTCACCATGACCGAGTCCGCCGGCCACCACTGCGCCGTCGGGGCGCCGGGATCAGGCGGCGGGAAGCGGAACCCGCCGTCGGGCGAGACCGGCGGCGGGCCGACCCGGACGGACGCCAGCGCGAACGGACCGCGCGCTGCCGGATCCACGACCGCCGGTCCTCCCCCACCGGCGCCCACTCCGCGCCAGGCCTCGATGCGCAGGTCGTGCCAGCCGGCCAGCGCG
>JAJYMP010000533.1 GCA_021786915.1 Chloroflexota bacterium | reverse complement strand
AGGCCCGAACCACAAGCACGAGCGCGGCCAGGCTTCGACGAGGACCCGCTCGCGGCGCGGCTGTCAACCGCTCGGGCCAGACGTCGGCTGCGGAACGATCTGCTCCACCGGCCCTGGCGTGGCCAGCCATCTGGCCGTCTGCTCCAGCCCGTCTCTAAGGGTTACCTGTGGAGCCCAGCGAAGCATCCGGCGGATTTTCTCGATGTTCACGACCCGGCGCCGAATGTTGTCGACGTCGCGGCGGTCGATGTGCACAACGGCGATCTCGCGGCCAAGGGCCTCCCCGATCATCCGGGCCAGGTCGTTGATCGACGTCTCGATGCCCGTGCCGACATTGAAGACCTCCCCCTCGGCACGCGGGTGGATCGCGGCCAGCAGCGTGGCGTCCACGGCATCGTCGATGTAGGTGAAGTCGCGCGTCTGCTCGCCGTCCCCATGGATGGCAACGCGCCCGGTCGCAGCGGCGCTGGCGAAGAACTTGGAGACGACGCCGCAGTACGGGTTGTCAGGGCGTTGTCCCAGTCCGTAGACGTTCGAGTACCGCACCGCGGACACCGCGAGGCCGTAACTTTCATAGAACGCGAAACAGTAATGCTCGCCGCCGAGCTTGCTCACGGCGTACGGCGAGAGCGGAACGAGGCCATCCTCCTCGTTGATGGGAATCGAGCGGGGATTGCCGTAGACGGAGGTCGAAGAGGTGTAAACGACTCGGTCCGGACGCGCGTCGCATGCGGCCAGCAACACGTTGAGGGTCCCGCCGATGTTCGTCTCGAAGTCGTCGCGCGGGTTCTTCGTGGAGGCGACGATGTTGCGCGCCGCCATGTGAAAGACGATTGAGGCGTCGGCCACAAGCGCCCGGACCAGGTCCGCGTCCGTGACGGACCCCCTGACGAACTCGACCTCCGGTGGCAGGATCTCGGCGCGTCCGGTGAACAGGTCGTCGAGAACCACGACTCGAGCCCCTTCGCGAACCAGCCTGCGCACGACCGCCCCGCCCACGAAGCCGGCTCCACCGGTGACCAGAACCCGCTTTCCGTGGAACGAGCTACCCGGCTCGCTCGTCATCGCTTCACCCCCATTCGCAGCAGGAGCGCGGGCCGGAACAACCGCCACCAGTCGCGCAACCCTCGCATCTTCGTGAAGCCATCGTGGGCGTGGTAGCGGACCGTCACCGGGTGCTCGATGATCCGATAGCCCCGCCGGATCACCTTGTACAGAAGATAGGGTTCCAGATCGTAGCTGTCGAGCCAGGCCTGGTCGAGGTTGATCGCCGGGTCCTCCAGGATCGAGGCCCGGAACACCCGGAACCCATTCGTCGCGTCGGTGACGCGTCGGAATGCGAGCAGGCTGAAAGCGAGCGAGTAGATCCGGGTGCCGAGTCCTCGCCCGCCCGTGCTCCCGATCGTCTGGCCTCCCGACATCCAGCGTGATCCCTGAACGTAGTCGGCACTCATTGAGAGTCCGGTCTGGAAGGCGGCCACGAGCTCACCGGGCTCGTGCTGATCGTCGCCGGACAGGACCGCCAGCCACGGACGCCCCCGTTCTCGACCGCGGGCGAACCCGTCTCGAATTGCCGCGCCCACGCCTCCCCGTACCTCATGTCGGATGACGACCGCGGCGCCGTGGGCCCGGGCCTCTTCGCCCGTGCCGTCGGTTGAGCCATCGTCGACCACGATCGCTTCGAATCGCGGATCGCGCGGGAACTTGTCGAGGACGCGCCCGATCTTCCCGACCTCGTTCAGAGCCGGGATGACGACGGCCACGAGCGGTTCGGGGTCGCCGTCGATGGACCTGCTATCGCTGGGCATGACGTGGGTCCTCTGGCCATGCGGACCGTCGTCGGTCGCCCGGAGCGTCGCCGATGCGGTGCGTCAACGCAACGTATCGATGGTACTGGGACCGCAAAGACCATCGACCGGGTGTGATTGCCGGCCGGACTTGGACGGCCGACGACAGCGAACGGGATCGCCGGTATCCTCCCGACCATGAACCGGCCGGCACCGCCACACCGTCGGCGCCTGGGCGAGCTCTATGGACTTCGTGTGCTCTCCCGGCTGGGCGTGGACAGGATCGTGCGGATCATCGCGGCGACGATGCTCCTCGGGGCATGGGCTCTTACGATCGTCCAGATCCGCCCTGATCTTTCACGGCCGACCGATCTCCTGTCCGATACCTCGAACTACCTTGCGGCCGGCGAACGCGTGCGAGACGGCCACTTCCTGTATCGCCTGACGGCGGGAGATCGACCCGCTCCGGCCGACAACCCTCCCTACTGGTCCACCCCCCTGCTGTCGCCGCCGCTGGTCGCGGTGATCTGGGCTCCTCTCGCCTCCATGCCCGGCGGATTCGCGGAGTACGCCTGGTGGACAGCTGGAATGGCCGGGACCACCCTCTTCGGACTGCTCGCCATCGCTCGGGGGAAGACCTGGGTGGCGATCGGCGTTGCGCTTCTAAGCTATCTGCTCGGGGTCACCGCCTGGTCCGGCAACCTGAATGCCTTTCTGGTTCCCCTGATTGGCCTGATCTGGCCTCTGACTCGAGAGAACCACCATCGAGCGAGGGGTGACTACCTTGCCGGCGCCCTCGTGGCACTCATGTCCGGCCTCAAGCTCACGCCCGTGTTTCTCGG
>JAJYMP010000612.1 GCA_021786915.1 Chloroflexota bacterium | reverse complement strand
GACGGCGGCGTGCTCTCCGCCCCGGTCGCCCACGAGCTGTCCTGCGGCGGGGTCCAGTAGGTGTGGCCGGCTTGGACGGTCAGCGTGCCGCCGGAGGCCTGCACTGACGTCCATCCGTACTGGCCGTTCGGGTCGTTGGCCCATGCCGGTGTGGCGTCAACGAGCGCCATCACCGCGGCAGCAAGGAGTGCCATGGCGAGGGTCAGGACCCGGGAGCGCATTTCCCGTCCGTCACGATCTGCTTGTAGACCTTCCACTTCCCGCCCGACAGCACCAGGGTCGCGGTGACCCCGTCGTTCTCGGGCGGGGTGACCGGCGGGACCGGCTTGCCGGTCGACGCGTAGACCAGCTCCGCTTGGCTGTACGCGCAGTCGACCACCGTCGCAGACGTCGCCGAGAGCGCGGTGATCTTCGGGTGCAACGTCGTCGTCCCACGCCCGACCATCCCTTGGCGCTGGTCGGCAAGCAGGTTCGCCTTCACCCGCTGCAATTGCGGGTCAGTCATAGTAGCAGCCAGCGCCGGGTCCTCGGGGTTCGCCGTGGCGAGGGCCTGCTCGAACGCCGCCCACCCGGCGCGGTAGGCAGCGAGCACAGCTGCCGCGGTGGCCGATGTCGTCGCGCTCGTCGACCTCGAGCTCGTCATCGACGATGAGACGGGCGTGGAGGTCGAAGCCGAACGCTCGGATCGGACGGTCGGCGCCGTCGACGACGCCCCACCGCCGCCACAGGCCGACAGCACGAGGCCGGCCACCGCGGCGGCCCCGACAACTCGGAGAAAGCGCAGGCGTCCCTGCTCTCGCACTGCCCGGCGCTCGCGAATGACGGGCATCACGACCAAGCAACCCCACGCCATCGCCTCGCTTGTGAGCACGCTCTTCCCATGCCGGCCACCCATCACAAGTGCCATGCCTTTAGCCACTCCGGTCGTGCTCGCGATGCCGCTGGCGTCCCCATGTATCGCGGCAGACGACCGA
Source organism: Chloroflexota bacterium (assembly GCA_021786915.1). The sequence goes on along the minus strand of JAJYMP010000612.1, from coordinate 1,659 downwards.
ACGGGGCTCGCGTTACTCTCCAGCAGACTTGCACCCATTGGGATCTACCGGAACATCGCTTGGCGTGCTTTGTAATAGTCCTCCATGGCATTATTTGCGCTTCCGGTGGCCTGCAGTGCATCGAGAATCCCGGCCAAACGAGCTGCCGGTATGACAGCAAGGAGCACGTCGTCCCCTACGTTCGTGAACGTTCGCATCCCCATGCAACCTACGGACAGCACTGGCTCAGATGCTTGGAAGGCAACTGGGAGAGCTGAACAACCCGGTCGGCCGAGCAGTCGCGAAACCTGACCGCCCTTCCTTTGAGCACGATCAGCTGCCTCTTGGTAGAGCATTGCCTGCTTCGGCCTGAGCCAAAGCAGCACTAAGTCCACCGCGAGCGGGAAACCACCTAGCGGCCCGTAGACGATGCCAGCCGCCCCCCGCATCATGGTCGGGATGTGCGCGGCCTCTTCTTCGGTGATGTACTCGCAGTCACACATAGCCTCGACCACGGACTCGAGCGCGCTCGGCGCTGAATGCGCACCCGGGAATCCCATGACATACGCTCCTAGCGGACAGTTGTCATGCTCGTTCGCCGAAGCGTAGAACGGTCCTCGTTGCGCTTCCGACCAGAAACTGCACGCCGAAGGTGAGGTCCCGGAGTACGTCGGGATTCTCTCGGGTGCGCTTTCTACGAACGCCAGGGCGATCGGTGCCATTGTGAGCTCGAGCAGGTCACAGAGCCTCTGTGCAGCACTCTGGTTCAGCTGAACTTGTTGAGTTGTTTGAGACATTGGCGCTCACCTCTGTGAAGGTTTTGTTCGTTACGGATCACGCTGCCTCGGGCACCACCTGCTCCTCGTTCGCGTCATCGCTACTTCTTGTACCGATGGGCACCCGCGGGTTGTAATGAAGGACGGTTGCGGAGTTGACGACTACGGAGAGGAAGCTGGCCGCCTGGAAAAGAACGGCGACCGTGAGCGGGATGACGCCCGAGAGAGCCAGGGAGAGCCCGACGATGTTGTATGCCGTCGCGAAGAACACGTTCGTGCGAATGGCCCACACTCCGCGGCGCGCAAGCCGGGCCGTTGCCAGCACGCTTGCCAGGTCATCGCCGTGGACAATGACGTCAGCGGCCGATGCTGCGACTTCGGCGCCCGCCGCGACCATGGCGACCCCGACGTCGGCTGCAGACAGGGCGCTGGCGTCGTTGATCCCGTCACCCACCATCATGACCGTCGAACCTTGCCCACGCCAGGACTTGACCTCGTCAACCTTGTCTTCGGGGGTGGCTTCAGCCCGGTAACGAATTCCGAGTCCGCGTGCGACTGATGCTGCGGGTGCCGAGCGGTCTCCGGTGAGCATCACGATCTCTCGCACCCCCAGTCGGCGCAAGCCAGCGATGACAGCAGGAGCATTAGCCCTGGCAGGCGCGGAGAATCCGAGCACGCCAACGACTGCGCCGCCGTCAGCCACAAATGCCAACGTCTGGCCCTCTTCTTCAAGATGACGGGCCTTTTCCAAGAGGTTCGTAGGGATGACCATCCCCGCTTCCTCGACGAATCGACGGCTGCCCACCGCAATGTCATGTTCCGACCAGGACGCCCTGACGCCATGGCCGCTCGCCACCTCGAAGCTCTCCGGGGCAGGCAGCTGCAATCCGTCGCGTGCCGCGGC
>JAJYMP010000460.1 GCA_021786915.1 Chloroflexota bacterium | reverse complement strand
CGAATTCTCGTCCATGACGAGGGATTTCGCGAGCACCGCAACCGGCAGAACGCGCTGGTCACGGCCCACCTTCGGAGATTCCATCTCCGAAGGTCACGCTGGCCAGGTTGTGACCCACGCTCCTAGGGATCCCTTCGAAAGGGACGGCCTTGTCGCGATGGAGCGCGAACAGCACACCATCCGACTCCGCGTCCAGCGCGAGGGTGCCGTTCTCGACGGCAACGTCTACCAAGAACCTCTGGAACAGGTTGGCGAGAAGCACCAGGCGATCGTGGCGCATGGCGAAGGCGTGATCGCGCCCCTCGTCGGTGTCGGGCAGGTCGCCGTACCCGTCGATGTCCATGGCGACGAGTGCACCGGGGGTTCGGGCGAGGTAGGTCGACGCGCCGCGCCGCGCCGGGTCGCGGCGTAGGTGTAGCCGTCCTCTGCCAGTTTGACGAGTGACACGATGCGCTCGGGCGTGAGCTCGACCACGCCATCTGTACTTGCGGTCATGGTGCTGGATCCTCCTCCCGACCGGTTAGGACCGTTGGCGGGCCAAGGCACCGCTGGCGAACGGATCTGGTCGTCGTGAGGCGGAGCACCGCCGAACGTCGCTCAACCGAACTGTCGGGGGTACAGCCGCCGTCCCGTCCGCCACACCGCCAGCATGGCCGCTCCCCGATGCCTGCGCCAGTCCAACATCTAGAGCACGCCCCCCGTCTCCACTTAAACCGGAAGTGCCGGATTACGAGCGCTCCTGACTATCCAGCGTCCGGCGAGGAGTTCCCCGAACCTGGGGCTGGCAATTGTGTCGAGATGTGCGCCGTCCAGGTCATGCCATCCCACCAGCGATGTACGGGTTGCCCCTGCGGATCTGGATACCACCCGGGAGCGGGTCCTGCGGTCCGGAAAGCCACCGGGATGCGACCGGTAGCTCGGGACCGAAGCACGATGCCGAGTACGACTGCCGCCATCGCTAGAACGATGAGCGCCCACCCCAGGTCCCATCGAACATTTACCGACGAGCAGGCTCCGCCAGAGAGCGCATTGAAGATTAGCGATTGACACACGGCGTGGGCACTGCTGTTGGTCACCACCAGCCATATGCCTATGACCATGCCGAAAGCGGACCCGACGAACCACACGCCGGCAAAGTCCCGGTTCCGGAATGTCCAGAAGGGCTGGGTTGTCCGCTCCCAACCCGTCTGTGCACCGTCCATATCCACCCCACTTCTCGGGCCGCCCGCCGACAGCAGTCTGTCGCCGCCCCGGGGCCGAGGCAAGCACGCAACCATTGGGCGAGCTCAACCGGTTATCGCGACACCCCGAGCGTAGACCTCCTCCGCGGGTGGCCAGTGGAGGACGCGTCGGGGCATGGTGTTGATCCGGTGCTCGATGGCGCGCAGCTCGTCGGGTCCGTAGATCGACAGGTTGGTGCCCTTGCCCACGTATCGGCGCAGCAGTCCGTTCCCGTTCTCGTAGGTCGGGTGCTGCCAGGGCGAATGGGGGTCGCAGAAGTAGATGTCGATGCCGAATATCTCGGCCAGCTCGCGGTGGCGGGCCATCTCGCGTCCCTGGTCCCAGGTGAGTGTACGCCGGAGCTCCTCGGGGATGCGGTCGATGATCTCTGCCACGGCCGCCAGCGTCTCGTCTGCGCCGTAGCCGTCGGGAGGTCCGCGAGCCAGAGCTTGCGGCTCATCCGGTCGAACGCCGTCACGACCGCGGACCGGTTGTTGGCCCCGACGACGAGATCGCCTTCGAGATGTCCGGTATCGCTGCGCTCGAATGCGGCGTCGGGACGCTGCGTGACGAGCACGAACTCCCCGAGGGGACTCGTCTTCCCTGGTGCCCCGCCACCATGGCGCCGACGCTTGCGACACCGGCGCCTGCGGTGGAGGTGTTCGTGGCGTCCCTTGTCGAGGCCTCGGGCGCCGTGTGCGTAGATCGCCTGGTAGATGCACTCGTGGGAGACGTCTGCCGTCACGCCGTAGACGCCCCGTTCGAGTTCGATCGAGATCGTCATCGGCGAGTCCTTCGCCTTCAGGCGGGCGGTCACATGAGCGGCGAGGTCGACATCCGCGAGCAGCTTCGGTGTCTTCGGGCGGCACCGCTGCTTCGCCGCCCGGCTCTCCGCCGCCGTGGCCGAGTACCGGTCTCTTCCGCCGTTGCGATTGATCTCGGCGTTGATCGTCGTGCGGTGCCGGCCGAGGCGGCCGGCGATCACCTGGTCGCACTCCCGGCGCTCGATCCCGGCCCGGATCTCCTCGCGTTCGCGCGCGGACAACGGATTGGCTGGCATGCTGTCGGTCTCCATCGGTCTGGGGTGGGTGTAGACAGCGGGCATCATGCCCGTCATCTCGCTCCGACCGGTGGAGGCTCAGATCTCAGGTGTAGCCGTCACCCCTTGAACTCGCCATGAGTCAGCAAATGCGACCTTCGGATTGGCAGTCATTTGGAGGCTGGGGCCGAAATCCGTTGTGGGAGTTGTTGTGGGAGCGAGACGGCTCGCAGCGTCGGGACGCTGAGGGCGGGAATTGTAAAGACCCTGGTCAACGTGGCAAAAGCCGGACTGGCGGTACTCGGCGAACGTGCCAAATTGACACTGTAAATCTGCCGGTTCTGCCTACGGTGGTTCGAATCCACCCCGGCCCACCAG
>JAJYMP010000407.1 GCA_021786915.1 Chloroflexota bacterium | reverse complement strand
CGGCATCGAGGGCCCATGACGGGCCGTCGAAGTCGCAGGCGAGCACGCGGCACGTGTCGCCGCGCAGCAGCGGGTACAGGCCGACGTGAGCGCGGCCGGTCAGATGTGCCTCGACGACCGCGTCGGTCAGGGGCAGGTACTCGCGGTCCGGTGTCCGCGCGTTGGCGGGGCCGCCCACGACGACGGGGCTCCATCCCGACTTCCCGCTGCGCGGGTTCTCCCACCGGGCGGCGTACACGTCCTCGCGCCCGGCGAACAGCGATCGGAAGAGCGCGATCTTGGCTTCTGGCGACGAGCGGCCGTCCACCTGCGCCCGCTTGGTGGCGACCCCTGGATCGCGGAAGAGCGTGGGCTCCCAAGCAGGCGTTGGCGGCGGTGCCGGCTGGGCGGACGGCGATTCGGCGGAATCCAGGCCGAGCAGCGATCGCAGGCGCCCGTTGTCGGCGCGGAGGCGTTCGATCTCGCGGCGAAGCTCGGCCGGGCTGGCGGCGGTGTGCTCACCCATGACGGCCGACCCACCGATCCCGACTCACGCTGGCTCACCGGTCTGGCGCAACTCACGGCCCCGCTCGGCATACCGGAGGCGAGCCCAGTGGAGGTCCTCGAACCGGCAGGCGGCGAGCCTCGCCTCCGTGTCGCCGGCGGGCCTGCCAATTCGTCCGTAGACGGCGCCGACCGTCTCGAGCAGTGCCGCAATGTCGGTCCGGTCGCGGGCGAGAAGACCCAGGTCATGGGCCCCGGTCACGAGATCCGGATCGCGCCCGACGAACTCGCCGCCACCGGTGAATGGGACCGGGAGCGTGTCCCGCCCCTCCTCCACCCGGTCGAAGTACGCCTTGAAGCAGAGGACCTCGCGGAGAAGCGCCAGGCGGTCGTCGACGCGGCGCGCGACCGTCGCGAGGTCATAGACGTCGCGGCCGAGCATCGTCCTCCGGAACCGCGACAGCTTCTCGGCCACGGTCTCGAGGAGGTCGGCGACCGGCGGACTGACGGGCTCGAACCCGAGGAACCGGCGCTCGATGCCGGGGATCCGCGCGCGCTCGGGATGGGTGGCGGGCAGCAGGAGAGGACGCGGGGAGAAGTCGAGGCTTGCGGGCAGCGTTGAGCCGTGCTCTGCCGTCTCCGCGTGCCAGGTGCCCTTCCGCGCCGTGGCGTCGTACTTGTCGAGGACGAATGTCACGCCCTCGTGCGTGACCCGTTGGTCCAGGCGCTCGAGGATGTGATCGGCATAGATGGGGTCCCCGACCGCGAAGTCGAGGTCCGTCGAGAAGCGGCCCTCGTTGCCGAGGACGAACTTGCGGATCGCGGTCCCGCCCTTGAAGACGACCGCGTCGTCCGCGAACAGCCCTTCCAGCCGGAGCCAGTCGAGGAAGTGCTCCTGGGCGAACTCGAGGTAGGCCTCGTTCCGGCCCCGGCCGCGGTAGACGGCCGCGAGTTGATTGATGGCAGCGAGCGGGATCACCGGGTCGCCACCCCCAGGCGATCATCGACGCCGAGGATCGCATCGCGGACAGCCACCGCGGCCCCCGCCGGACCGATGCGGGTGCGAGCACGCCCGGGGAGTGTTTCGGCGATTGCCGCGGCCACGTCCGGGGCGCCGAAGCGGCCTGCGAGATAGGCCATCCGGGCAGCGGCAGCGTGCCCGACACGGCCGGCCACGGCCACCACTCGCTGTGCTTCCGCGACTTCGAGCGCCCCGCGCAGCCAGTGGTCGGCGTCGCGCAGGTCACCGCATGCCGACGGCCACAGCGCTGCGTCGCCAAGAAGGTGCGCGGGATCTGAGACCGGGACGCCGCGGAGGTCGGGGATGCCCGCGATCCTGGACCCGGTCGTCTTGACCACGTCATACGTGGCGGCGAGGGCAACGGACCCGCCTTGAGCCCGGTCGATCGCCACCGCGTACCGGTCGGGGGCGCGCTCGGCGAGCCCACGCAGGAAGGCGGCTCCGGTGCCAACAAGGGCCAGCCGGAAGTCCGGGCGACGCGACCGCACGGCGCGAGCCTCGATCAGCGGATCACCCGACGGAAACGGGCCTCCTCGAGCACCGAGGAACTCGTACCTCCCGCGTGCCGACAACGGCCGAAGCCAGCCGAGCTGCACCAGCGCCTGGATCGCGTTCTTCAGCCGTCGCGAGTCCGGGGCGACGCCGAGCGCCGTGGCGACATCGTCGGTCGACACCACATCGTGTCCGAACACCTCAAAGTCGGCGACTGCGCGCGACACCCAGCGAGGAACATGTCGGCTTGCTAGTGTGGATGGTAAATCCTGTTGCATGCAGGTAATACTATCCGATCTTGCGCACTGCACAAGTCGTCGAGGCGGAGGATCGTGGCGGGGCCGAAACGCCAATGGGAACGGCCGCGAGTGGTTGGCGTCCTGCCCGCGCCGCGACCGGGCGCCGGGACAAGCGGGGCCGCTCAAAGGCGATGTGCCGGCCGCGTCGCACCGTCCGTTTCCCCGCAGTTATCGTCTCTCGCCGCGCAGTGGCCAGACCCCTGGCTGTCACTTCGGCCGTTTCGGCCGTGGTAGACTCCGTCATCGCTCAGTAAGCAGCTCTGACAGAGCACGAAACCGTGGGGCTATAGCTCAGCTGGGAGAGCGTCTGAATGGCATTCAGAAGGTCAAGGGTTCGAATCCCTTTAGCTCCACCAACACCCCGCTAACGCCGACAACCTGACCCCTCGCCGGGACCGGCGGGGGGTCTCGTGTATCGAGAAGGGCCAAGGACGTGACGACCACAGGCGAAGCCCGCGCTCGCGCTGAGCGCTACGAGCCCCGAGCGATCGAGCCCAAGTGGCAGGCGCGCTGGGACGAGCTTCGCCTGCACGACACCAACCTCGACGACACGTCCCGCCCGCGCTACTACCTGCTGACGATGTACCCGTACCCGTCGGGTGCGCTCCACATCGGCCACTGGTACATCGTCACGCCCACGGACGCCATCGCCCGCTACCGGCGGATGCACGGCGACAACGTGTTCCTGCCCATCGGCTTCGACGCCTTCGGCCTGCCCGCCGAGAACGCCGCGATCAAGAACCGGATCAACCCGCGCGACTGGACCGAGGCGAACATGGAGAACATGCGCCGGCAGTTCCGGAGCATGGGCGCCACGTTCGCGTGGGACAACGAGGTCGTCACCTGCGACCCCGAGTACTACCGCTGGAACCAGTGGATGTTCACCAAGTTCCTGGAGGACGGGCTGGCGTACCGCGCCGTGTCCCCGGTGGACTGGTGCCCCAACGACGGCACGCTGGCACGGGAGCAGGTCGAGGGCGCGGACCGGCACTGCTGGCGCTGCGGCGCGAAGGTGGAGAAGCGCGAGCTGCCGCAGTGGTACCTGCGGATCACCGACTACGCGGACGAGCTGCTCGACTTCGAGGGCATCGACTGGCCCGAGCCCATCCGGATCATGCAGACGAACTGGATCGGCCGGTCGGCGGGCGCCGAGGTCGTGTTCACCACGGCACCCTCGGCCCACCACGCGGGCGGCGAGGAGCTGCGCGTGTTCACCACCCGCCCCGACACGCTGTTCGGTGCCACTTTCATGGTGCTGGCGCCCGAGCACCACCTCGTCGCCTCGCTGACCTCGCCCGATCGGCAGGCGGAGGTCGAGGCGTACGTGGCGGCGGCGTCGGTGAAGAGCGAGATCGACCGGCTCTCGACGGACCGCGAGAAGACCGGCGTCTACACCGGCGGCGACGCGATCAACCCGGTCAACGGCGAGCGCATCCCGATCTACGTGGCCGACTACGTGCTGGGCGGCTACGGGACCGGCGCCATCATGGCCGTCCCGGCGCACGACGAGCGAGACTTCGCGTTCGCGAAGAAGTACGGCCTGCCGATCCGGCGCGTGATCATGGCCCACGGCGGGGACCCGGACGAGCCGCTGACCCAGGCCTTCGTGGACAAGGCCGCCGACCACGCGCCCAACGGCCCCGGGCCGCGCGGCCCGCTGGGCGCGATCGAGACGCTGCTCGAGGCGCGGGCGGCCGTCGGCGATCTGGTGCTGGTCAACTCCGGCCGGTACTCGGGTGTGCCGGCGGCGACCGCCTGGGACCACATCGTCGACACCCTGGCCGAGGACGGCAAGGCCAGCCACGCGGTCACCTACCGCCTGCGCGACTGGCTGATCAGCCGGCAGCGCTACTGGGGCACGCCGATCCCGGTGATCCACTGCGAAGATGACGGCCCGGTGCCGGTGCCGGAGGGCGACCTGCCGGTGCTGCTGCCCGACACGGTGGACTACCGCGGCTCGGGCGACAACCCGCTCAACCACGACGAGGCGTTCCTCAACGTCGACTGCCCGCGCTGCGGCAAGCCCGCCCGCCGCGAGACCGACACCATGGACACGTTCATCGACAGCTCCTGGTACTGGTTCCGCTACCTCTCGCCGCACAACGACGAGGGCCCCGTGGACCCGACGCTGGTCGAGCAGTGGACGCCCGTGGACCAGTACACCGGCGGTGCCGAGCACGCGGTGATGCACCTGCTGTACAGCCGGTTCTTCACCAAGGCCATGCGTGACATCGGACTCGTCGACCAGAGCGAGCCGTTCCGTCGTCTGTTCAACCAGGGCCAGATCCTGGGCGCGGACGGCGAGCGCATGAGCAAGTCCCGCGGCAACGTGGTGGACCCCGACGACCTGATCAGACGCTACGGCGCCGACACCGTCCGCCTGTTCCTGATGTTCATGGGCCCCTGGGACCAGGGCGGTCCGTGGAGCCCGACGGGCATCGGCGGGGTGTCGAAGTTCCTCGGCCGCGTCTGGTCGATCGCCACGGACCCGCACGGCCACGAGGCGTCAGACCCGCAGTCGGGCCAGCTGCCCGCCGGGGAGAGCGAGTCGGACGCGCGCGATCGCATGCGGGCCGCCGCCCACCGGACCCTGCGCGACGTGACCGTCGACTACGAGGGCTTCCGCTGGAACACGATGGTCGCGAAGCTGATGGAGCTCTCGAACGTGCTCTGGCGGTACCGCGGCACGTCCGTGGCGGGGCTGCCCGAGTGGGACGAGGCCGTCCGGCTGCTGCTCCTGATGCTGGCGCCGGCCGCGCCGCACGTCACCGAGGAGATCTGGTCGCGCCAGCTCGAGGCCCGCGGCGAGGCGTGGACGTCCATCCACGCCCAGCGCTGGCCCGCCGTCGACGAGTCGGCCGTGGCCGAGGCCACCCGCGAGGTGCCCATCCAGGTCAACGGCAAGCTGCGCGACAAGATCACCGTGGCGGTGGGGATCAGCCAGCTCGAGCTGGAGCAGATCGTCCTGTCCCGCGACAAGGTGGTCGCGGCCATCGGCGACGCGCGGGTGAGTCGGATCATCCATGCCGGCGGCGGCAAGCTGGTCAACATCGTCCTGAAGGGCTGACGCGGGCGCGGTCCGCCCCGCCGGACTGCGCCCGGGGAGCCAGCGCGAGGCCCGCGCCCGGCGAGACTGCGAGGTGCGCCCGGCTACGCCATGCGGGTCCCCGCCGCCTCGAACGTCATTGCGCGCTGGAGCGCCGCGGCCCGCATCCCGCCCGGGATCGCCATCGGCCCGCCAATCCCGCGCGCGTTGATCGACGCCTGAGCCGCCTCCTCCACGACGCCCAGCACCAGCGTGGCCAGCTCGACGCTCCGGTGGAACACGAGGACGCCGTGGTTGGCCAGCAGAACCGCGGGGTGCCCAGGACGCAGCGCCGTGCGGATGCTGGCCACCGCCTGGTCGGAGCCGCGCGGCGCGTAGGCAGCCAGGGGCACGCCGTCGGGCAGGCCGAACATCGCCAGCGCCTCGATCCAGCAGTCGATGGGCTGGTTCGCGACCGCGTAGGCAGTGGCGTAGGGGGCGTGCGTGTGGATGACGCAGCCGACGTCGGGATGGTCGGCGTACAGCGCGGTGTGCATCGCCACGACCGCGGCCTGGATCGGCTGCAGCTGTCCCTCGCGCAGCTGCCCGTCCAGCCCGACTCGCGCGACCCCCTGCGCCGTCAGCCCCCGGAGCGAGGGCGCGGAACTGAAGAACATCTCGTCGCTGCCGGGCGCCCGCAGGCTCACGTTGCCGTGCCCGTTGTGCGAGATTGCCCCGCCGGCGAGCACCGCCTGCGCTGCATCGATGACCTGGTCCACCAGCACGCTGTCCATGGGACGCTCCTCGTTGCGCTCTCGGGCAGGGGCCGCCCGACGTGCGCATCGTGGCAGAGATCGCGACCGGGCGGGGTTGCGGATCCGATGCCTGCACCGCCCGTGCCGGAGGCCGCACCGGCGCCGCCGGAGCACCCCGGTCATACTCCGGCACGCGACACAGGAGGAAGCGATGGCCAGCGAACGGACGGCGGCAGAAACCAAGGGCGTCACGGTCACGGTGCTCGGGTTGATCGACCTTGCCGGCGAGATCGAGGGCATGGCGGGTCGGCAACTTCGAATGCGCCTGGTGACAATCGAACCGGGGGGCGTGTTCGGCCCGGTCCACGACCATGTCGGCAGGCCCGGAATGGTCTATATCCTGCAGGGCACGATCACCGACCATCGAAACGGCGTCGTCACGGACTACGGGCCCGGCCTGGGCTGGCCCGAGGACCGGAACACACTCCACTGGCTCGAGAACCGCGGGTCGATCCCGGCCGTGGAGATCTCGGTCGACATCGTTCGCCACGACTGAACTGCGTCGAGATGGCGCTGTGACGGCATGCGCCATGGTGGGAGCATCGGCCCTTGACCGACCTGCGGAGGGCGCCGACGCTTCGGCCGGACGTGGGCGCAGCTCCAGGGGGTCGATCGATGGTCAAGGTGGCTCGCCGAATCGGCATCGCCTTCGGCTCGTTCGTGATCGCGTGGCTCGCGGTGTCGCTCGTGGCGAGGACGCTCTTCGGCTCCGGTAACATCCTCGTCTGGGTGCTCGCCGCTGTCGTCGGTGCCGGTGTCTACCTCGACATCCTGCGGCGAGACCGGCATGACGGCTAGCACCCTCTGGAGGCAGTGGAGGCGACGTGTCCGAAGTCAAGATCGGCGCTCTGTGCTGGAACCAGTACACGGACTGGCCATCGCTGCTCCGGGCGGGCATCCGCGCCGACGAGCTTGGATACACATCGCTCTGGACCTGGGACCACCTCTACCCCATCGTCGGCGATTCGAACGGCCCCAACTACGAGGGCTGGCTGACGATCACCGCCTGGGCACAGGCGACGACTCGCATCCGTGTGGGCCTGATGGTCGGCGCGAACACCTTCCGCGAGCCCGCCCTGACCGCGAAGATGGCCACCACGCTCGACCACATCAGCAACGGGCGGGCGATCCTGGGCATCGGCGGCGCCTGGTTCGAGGAGGAGCACGAGGCCTTCGGGCTCGAGTTCGGCTCCGGCTTCCCCGAACGGCTCCGGTGGCTGGGCGAGGCGCTGCCCGTGATGCGCGGGATGCTCGACGGGACTGAGCCGTCGGCGTCCGGCGACCACTACCACGCGAAGAGCGTGCGCAACCTGCCGGAACCCGTGCAGGCGCACCTGCCCATCTGCATCGGCGGAGCGGGCGAGCAGGTGACGCTCAAGCTCGTGGCGAAGTACGGCGACATGTGCAACTTCGGCGGCACGATCGAGGAGATGGCCCGCAAGGAGGAGATCCTGCTCCGCCACTGCGAGACCGTCGGCCGCGATCCCGCCACGATCGAGCGCACGACGGGCATCGGGACGGTGTTCATCCGCGACGACCCGGCCGAGGCGCAGCGCCTGTTCGAGGCCGCCTTCGCGCGCAACCGCGTGGCGCGCCTGTGGACGAACCAGCCGGTGGGCACGGTCGAGCAGGTGGTCGAGCAGCTGGCGCCGAAGGTGAAGCTCGGCTACCGGCACCTGGTCGCCGGCGTCCCGGCCGACTACGACGAGGAATCGATGACCCGGTTCGCGACCGAGGTCCGGCCGCTGCTCGAACAGCTGTAGGTCAGTCGGCGGGGGCCGCGGCTCGGTCGTCCGGCGCGCCCTCGGGCTCCTTGTGGCGGGCGCGATAGCGGCGCGCCTTCGCCACGTTCCCACACGAGGTCATGTCGCACCAGCGGCGTCGACCAGCGCGTGAGGTGTCCTCGAACACCCAGCGGCAGTCGTCGTTGGCGCAGATCCGCAGGCGATCGGTCGTGCCCGCGGCGACCGAAGCCAGGAACGGCTCGACCAGGCGCGCCAGGGCCTCGCCCGCGGGGTCGTCGTCCGTGTGCCGGTGGCCCACGCCGCAGGAGTCCTCGCCCACCACGAACTCGATGCGAGGGGCCCCGCGCAGGACCGCGTTGACCGCGGCGATCGCTTCGGCGTCGGGCCGGTGGTGCTCCACCTCGGCATCCCACAGGGCCCGCAGCGCACGACGGGTGAGGCGGACGCGCTCGAGCCAGGCCCGGTCGCCGACACGCGCCGCCTGCGTCCGGAGGGCGGACTCGTGGGCGAGCCCACGCCCAGCCAGGAACGCGATCGCGTCGTCCGTCGTCGTCAGGCGCTCGACGGTCCCCCCATCGTCGATCGCGAGGGTGTTGAGGAAGTCGGCCGTCGCGTCGATGCCGACGTCGTGCGTGTGCTCAGCGGTCATTGCATAACCACCATAGTCCAGTTGACAGGTTACGCGCAAGTGGGTAGAGTGATAACCGATCAGATCGGTTAGTCAGGTTACTTCACCGACAAGCGGAGCCACTGTCATGGACCCCTTCAGCGCTCTCGTGCTCCTCGCCTTCATTGCGCTCATCGGCCTCGGCGCGGTCGCCGAGAGTCGCAGCAGCCATACCTCCGACCGCCGTTGGGAGCACCACTCGTGATCTACCTGCCGATCGCCCTCGAGCTTGCCCAGAACCGGACTCGCGAACTGGAGCGACGCGCCCTCGCCGCAGAGGCCGCCTACCTCGCCATGTCGGCCGATCCCCGGGGACCGGGCCGACCCAGTCGCGTCCGTCATGCGCTCGCCCGACCCGTGCGCGCTCTGAGCGGCGCATCGCGCGCGTTGTCCGAGGCCGCATGCACGGCCGCGGCGCGCATCGAGGGCCGGGCACTGTAGTCGCAGCCCAGCGTCCCGAGGGCCGGCGGAGCCGTCTTGGGCCCCACCGGCTTTCGTTGTCCCACGGCCCTCCCCCGGCCAGACATAAGCCTGCGATAAGTGGCCGCGGCTAGCATCCGCCTGCGGACGGTCGACACCTCGGACGTGCCCTCGATGCGTCGACCGTCCAGTCGACACCCGCCGCCCCCGCCGGGGAGCCGCCCACCGTGGAGCCCTCCAGCGCGCCGTGGCGCGCCATCGACAGCATCGAGCCGTCATCGCCGCCGGACGAGGAGCGTCGCGGCGGGCCCTGGCTGGCCGTCGCGGCCGTCCTGGCCGCCGTCGCGGTCGCCGTCGGGGCCCTGCTGATCGCCGCGAGGCCAGTGCCGATCGGGGATGGCGGGGGGATTGCGATCACGGAGGCCGGGGTCGCGGACAAGGGGGGGTCGTCGTCCGCAGCCCCGGCTTCCGCGTCCCGTCCCCTCGTCGTGGAGGTGAGCGGCGCCGTGGCGCGTCCGGGCGTGTTCCGGCTGGCGGCGGGCTCGCGGGTGGCCGATGCCATCGACGCGGCCGGCGGCTATGGGCCGAGGGTGGACGTGCGGGCCGCGGACCGGGTGCTGAACCTCGCCGCACCGCTCCAGGACGGCCAGAAGATCCATGTTCCAGACCGTGACGAGGCGGGCGCGCCGTCCCCTGGCAGCGGGGCGCCAAGGCCGAACCCCACGGCGGGAGGTCGAGTCGACCTCAATCGGGCCACCGAGGCCGAGCTCGATGCGCTGCCGGGGATCGGGCCCGCGACAGCGGCGAAGATCATCGCCGGTCGGCCCTACACCTCGATCGACGAGCTCTCGAGCCGCAAGGTGGTCGGCGCCGCGACACTGGCGAAGATCCGCGCCCTGGTCACGGTGGGAGGCTGATGCGCGCCGACGGGATCCCCCGGACGGCATGGCTTGCGGTCGGGGTGGCTGCGGGCGCGACGGCTGCGGCGATGGCGGCCGGGCCCCTCCCGACGCTCGCAGCGGGGCTGCTCCTCCTGGCGCTCGCGGCCGCGCCGCCCCCTGGCAGGCCCGCTGCAGTCGGCGGCATGGGGAACGCCGCCACGGCTGCAGGCGTCGGGGCGCTGCTGGTGGCGCTGCGGCTGGTCGTCGGGCCGCCCGGGAGCGCCGTGCCCACGCTGGACGCCGCCGGCAGCCCGTCGTGGACCGCCGACGTCGTTTCCGTCGGTTCCCCCAAGGACGGGAGCCAGCTGGTCCGCCTCGCGATCCGCACCGGGGGCGAGCCCGTGGTGGTCGCGGCGACGCTGCCCGCGTTCCCCCTGGTCCCCGGGGGTGCCGTCGTGGAGGTGGACGGTCGGCTGGAGCCCCCGCCCGACGACGACCCGTACGGCGAGTACCTCCGTCGAACCGGCGCCTCGGGCAGCCTCCGCGCGACGAGCGTGCGGGTCGTGCGCGCTCCGCCCTGGCCGTCCGTCCAGGCGCTCCGCGACGGCGCCGGGGACGCGCTCAGGCTGTCGCTCCCCGAACCCGAGGCGGGCCTGGCCGCTGGGATCCTGATCGGCCTCCGCGAGCGCGTCGATCGGGGCCTCGCGGCGGACTTCGCGACCGCGGGCGTCAGCCACGTCGTGGCGATCTCCGGCTGGAACATCGCGATCGTCGCCACGCTGGTCGCGGCGATGCTTCGGGGCCGGTCGCGCCGCACGGCCGGTCTCGTCACCGGCGGCGTGATCGTCGCCTACGTCATCGCGGCCGGCGCGTCGCCGTCGGTGGTCCGGGCCGCGGTCATGGCCGGCGTCGTGCTGCTCGCGCGCGGTTCGGGCCGAGCCGTCCGGGCGCCGGCGGCGCTCTCGCTCGCGGCCGCGGGGCTCCTCCTCCTCGATCCCGGCCTCGTGGGCGACGCCGGGTTCCGCCTGTCGGTGCTCGCGACCGCAGGGCTCCTCGCCTGGGCGACGCCGCTCGGCGCCTGGCTCGGCGGCGTGTGGGGCGGGAGGCTCCCCGGCTGGCTTGCCGAGGGCCTCGGGATCACGCTAGCGGCCCAGGCGGCCACCCTGCCCGATGTGCTCGCGACGTTCGGCCGGCTGTCGCTCGTCGCGCCCGCAGTCAACCTGGCCGTGGTGCCCATCGTGCCCGCTGCGATGGCGGGCGGCGCGCTCGCGCTCGTCGGCGGGTGGCTGGTGCAGCTCGGCGTGCCGGGACCGCTGGGCGTCGTCGCCGGGCTGCCGGGGTGGCTGCTGCTGCGCACGATCGTGACGACAGTGCGGTTCGCGGCCGGGCTGCCGTTCGCCGCGATCGCCCTGCCTCCAGGCCTGGCCATCCCCGCTGCGATCGGCGCGCTGGTGCTCGTGGCGAGCGTGCTGCTGGCGATCCACCGCCGGCGGCGAGCAGGCCAGCGGGCCCGCGCAGCGCGGCCCGGGGCCCCACGACCTGCGGGACGAGCCGCGGCACGGCCGTCGGGGCATGGGCGACGCGGCCCGCGGATCCGGCCACCGACCCGCCTGGAGCGCCTCGCGCTGGCCGGCTCAGCGCTGATCGTCGCGGTGACGCTCCTCGCCGCAGCGGACGTCGTCGGACGTGCAGACCGGATCGTCGTGCTCGACGTGGGCCAGGGCGACGCAATCCTCGTCGAGAGCCGCGACGGCGCGAGGATGCTCGTCGACGGCGGGCCCGACCCGGACCGCGTCCTCGCCGAGCTCGACGCCATCCTGCCGCCCTGGGATCGTCGCGTCGACATCGTGGTGCTCACGCACCCGCACGAGGACCACGTGGCAGGTCTCGTCCGGGTGCTGGAGCGCTACCGGGTGGGGCGCGTGTTCGAGCCGGGGATGCGCGGGGCAGGGCCCGGCTGGCAGGCGTGGGACAGGGCGCTCGGGCACGGCCCGCCGCGCGGGACCCTGGCCACCGGGGCGAGGCTCAGGCTGGGCGACATCTCGCTCGATGTCCTCTGGCCGAGGCCCGGGACCGTGCCGACGGCGCCTGCCTCGACTGGCACGGGGGTCAACAACACCTCGATCGTGCTGCTGGGCACGGCGTCGGGGCGCCACTTCCTCCTCATGGGCGACGCGGAGCAGGGCGTGGACCCGGAGCTGGTCGCCGGAGGACTCCCCCGCCTCGACGTCCTCAAGGTCGCCCACCATGGCAGCGCCACCGCCACGACCGCTGCCCTGCTGGAAGCCACGCGCCCGGCGTTGGCGCTCATCTCGGTTGGCGCGGGCAATGACTTCGGCCATCCCGCGCCGTCGACGCTCGCGCGGCTTCGCGGGGCGGGGGCAAGGGTGGTCCGCACGGACGACGACGGCCGGATCGAGGCGCTCCTGCGGCCCGACGGGGTGGACGTCCGCACGGCCGGCGCCCGACGCACCGCCGCTACCCCCGACTCCGGCTACGATCGGTCTCATGACCGTTCCGGCGCGCCGCGAGGCCGCCCGCCTGCTGCTCTCGCTCGATCCGCCCGCCTGGGCCCTGCGTCACGCCTGCGTCGTGGCCGACGTCGCGGCGTGGCTCGCCGCGCGCGCGTCGGGGCTCGGTGTGCCCCTCGACCGGCGCGCCGTCGATACCGCAGCGCTGCTGCACGACGTGGACAAGCTGCCGGCGTCGGGCGCGGACCGTCGGCTGCGCCACGGCGAGGGGTCCGCGGCCTGGCTCACGGCGAACGGGCTCG
Source organism: Chloroflexota bacterium (assembly GCA_021786915.1). The sequence continues at coordinate 2,446 of JAJYMP010000407.1, read as the reverse complement.
GCGAGCTGGCGCTGCTCGTCCGCGACCACCCGGTGACGTGCCTCGCGGACGACGAGCTCGCTGCGCGCCTGGCGGCCGCCCCGCTGGAGGCTCGTCTCGTCGCCTACGCGGACAAGCGCGCGGGCCAGCGGCTCGAATCGATGGACGAGCGCTTCCGGTCCTGGAGGCGGCGATACCCGTCGGGTCCGGGCGAGTACGTCCAGCCTCGAGACGGCACGACCAGCGGCGGTCCCACAGGCGTCGGCTGGGGCGGTGACGTGTCCGTGCTCGTGGTCGAGCGGGCGCGCGAGCTCGAGCGTGTCGTGTGCGAGGCCGTGGGCGTCGCGCCTGGGGACGTCGCGCGGCTTCGGTGGTCCAGACGCGCACTTCGCGAAGCCGCGACAGACCGGCAGGCCGCCCGCGAAGGAGGACCCGGGTGAGCGTCGCGGACCGGCCGCAGGTCCTGTACCTGTGGGGCGACGACGAGTGGGCGATGGAGCGCATCGTCGGGTCGATCTCGGACGAGCTGGCCCGCGACACCGGCGCGCCACCGGAGCGCTGGCGGGTCACGGCTCGGGAGTCCAGTGCCGACGCCCTCGCGGAGCGGGTGTCGATCGCCCCGATGTTCGGCGGCGGCACGGTTGCTGTGGTGACGAACCCGACGCCGCTCGTCCGCTCGAAGGCCCTGCGCGAGGGCCTCGACCGCGTGATCGCGTCAGTCGCGCCTGGCAATGCGCTCATCTTCCTCGAGTTCGACACCACCGACGGCCGCAAGCGCCCGAAGTCCCTGACCGACCTGGAGGCGGCGGTGATCCGGGCTGGGGGATCGGTCCGCCCGTGCCGCGCCCCAGGCGCCGGCGAGATGCCCTCGTGGATCGGCGGCCGCGCCAAGGAGCTCGGCGTCGAGCTGGGGCCGGATGCGGCGAAGGAGATCGCGCGGCGGATCGGCGCCTTCGCGAGCGAGGGAGACGTGGACCGCCGCCAGATGGGCGCTGTGGCCGTCGGTGAGCTGCAGAAGCTCTCGCTCTACCGGGGCGCCGAGGTGATCAGCGTCGACGACGTGCGGGCGCTCGTCGCCGAGGTGATCCCCGACTCGCTGTGGTCGCTGTCGGACGCGGTCGCCCTCCGCCGCGCCGAGCGCGCGGGACCGGCGCTCGACCGAGCCCTCGAGTCACAGCCCGAGCAGGTCCTGCTCGTCCTCCTCCACCGCCGCCTGCGCGAGCTGCTCATCGCAGCCGACGCCCGAGCGGCGGGGGCCAGGCCGGCCGAGCTGGTCAAGCTGATGGGCGGCAACCCCTACATGGTCCAGCGGCGGGCGGAGCAGGCGTCGGGCTGGACGGTCGCCGAGCTCCAGGCGGCCCTCGAGGGGCTGCTCGACCTCGACCGGCTGGCCAAGCACGCCGACGTGAAGGGCAGCACCGACGGGCAGCGCCGGATGGCGTGGGTGGCGTGGGTCGCCGAGCGGGTGGCTCCCCGGGCCCGGGGGCAGCAGGCGCCGCAGCGCCGCTAGGAGAGCCGTTCCGCTGCGAGCGCCGGAGAGCACGGCGCGGAACGTGGCGGTCGGCAGATGGGCGAGGGGGCGAAGGGGGCGAGGCCGCGATGGCCGGGCAGGCGCGAAGAGGGAGGTCGGGCGGGTCGGGCTGCGGTGGCAGTCGGTCAGTCGGCGGACGACCAGGCCTGCTCCTGGAGCACCACGTCGCTCTCGATGGCAAACACGCAGCGGCCCTCGCCCAGGTCGAGCAGCTCGATCAGCTCGGGATCGATGTACAGCTGGTGACAGTCCTCGCAGAGCCCCCCGGGAATGCCGAAGCACAGCCGCTCGTTCCGGTCAGGCAGCCGGAACGTCGTGTCGAAACGCGTGACGATGAGGCGCCGGCTGCAGCTGGGGCAGCGATCTCGCAGGCCCGACATCGGGGCTTCTCCGGTGGCGCCAGCCCCATCGGCTGACGACCTGCGACGGATGCTAGGGACCCCAGCCCCGACTGCACATGACCCAGCGGTACCGGCTCGAACGGTACCCCACGAAGCGGGTGGGTCCCCCACGGGACCGGCCCCCGTCCGGTTCCGCCGGCACCCGCTACTGGACCCGGACGACGACCCTCGCGGCCGACCAGTACTTCTCCAGCCCGTAGTAGTCGCGCTCGGGGGGCGTGAAGACGTGCACGATCACCGAGCCGAAGTCGACCAGCACCCAGTGCGAGGCCGGCGTCCCCTCTCGCCCGATCGGGCGCACGCCCTCCTCGCGCAGCCCCTCGACGATGCCGTTGGCGATCGCGTCGATCTGGCGCTCGGACCCGCCGGAGCAGATCACGAACGCGTCGGCGAGCGTCGTCAGCTCGGCGAGGTCGAGCAGCACGATGTCGGCCGCCTTCTTGTCCTCCGCGAGCTCGACGACCCGGCGGGCCAGGTCGATCGGTTCGCGGTCGGACGCCCGCTGCGCCACGGGGTCGCGATGCGGGAGGCCGTC
>JAJYMP010000083.1 GCA_021786915.1 Chloroflexota bacterium | reverse complement strand
CGAGAGGGCCGCCGCCGCGGTGCCGATCGGCGAGACGGCGAGTGGCGCCCACGTCGCGCCGGGCATCCTGCTCGACGGCACCGCGGTCCTCGCCTCGCGCGACCAGTTCGCCGCCGGCCGCGGCTCGGTCGTCCGGTCGAACGCCGGAAGCGTCGTCACGGTAGCGCCGGAGAGAGCGAACCGCGAATGCCTCGCCCTCGGCGCGTGGGGCAGCCACGTCGTGCTCGAGTGCATCGGCGCGGAGGTTCAGGGCGACACCCTGATGCTGCCCCAGTCGTGGCTCGCGGTCTGGTCGGAGGCTGGCGGGCTTCGAGCGGTCGGCGTCGACGGGCAGCCGCTGTGGATCGACACGCCCTGGATCGTCGGCGACCAGCTGGCCTGGATGAGCAGCGCGGGCGGATCGTCGTCGGCGATGCTGTTCGGATCGCTGCCGCTGAGCGCGCTGGACGCCCTGCCGTAGGCGCGTGTGGTGCGCCACGATCGCCAGTTCCAAGGGGCGAGCTGATTTGACGGCCTCGGCCGCCGCGGCGGCGTTCCAGGCGGTGGCGCTCCCGGAGCGCCAAAACGAGCCGCCCGGGGCCCGAGGGGGTGCGATTGGCGCTGGGGGCGCGCCATCGCGGGTTGGGTGGTGCTCGGACAGCGCCAGAAGCAGCCGAATGAGCGGCATGTACGTGATTCTGGCGCTCTCGGAGCGCCACCTGGCGCACCACCTGGCGCACCACCTGGAGCACCGCAGAGCCACGAGCCGGGTTCCAGGCGTGACGAGGACCGCCCCGGCCGAGGGCAGACGGCGTCCCATGCGACGCTCGGGCGCGGCCGCCCGGTATCCTTCGCGAATGCGCCTGTCCAACCTCTTCTTCACCACCCTCCGCGACGACCCCGCCGACGCGGAGATGCCGAGCCACCGGCTGCTGCTGCGGGCCGGCTACGTGCGCCAGCTCGGCGCCGGCATCTACTCGCTGCTGCCGCTCGGATTCCGGGTGAGCAAGCGGGTGGAGCAGGTGATCCGCGAGGAGCTCAACGCCATCGGCGGCCAGGAGATGGAGATGCCGGTGGTCCACCCAGCGGACCTCTGGCGCGAGACCGGCCGCTACGACGCCATCGGCCCCGAGATGGCGCGGTTCAAGGACCGCGGCGACCGCGACATGGTGCTCGCGATGACGCACGAGGAGGTCGTGGCCGACCTGCTGCGCGACATCGTGCGCAGCTATCGGCAACTGCCGTTCATCATCTACCACTTCCAGACCAAGTTCCGCGACGAGCCCCGCAGCCGCGGCGGCCTCGTCCGTGTGCGCGAGTTCGTCATGAAGGACTCGTACAGCTGCGACCGCGACGACGCCGGCCTCGACGCCGCCTACTGGGCGCACCACCGGGCGTACACGCGGATCTTCGAGCGGCTCGGCCTCAAGGCGATCCCCGTCAGCTCCGACGTGGGCATGATGGGCGGCTCGCTCGCGCACGAGTTCATGTTCCTCAACCCCGCGGGCGAGGACGTCCTGGTGCTGTGCGAGAGCTGCGACTACGCCGCGAACCGCCAGGTGGCGCCCTCGACGACGGCCGCGCCGGCCCAGGAGGAGCTCCTCCCGATCGAGGAGGTGCACACCCCCGACACCACCACGATCGATGCGCTGGCCCAGTTCCTGGGCCTCCCGACCTCGAAGACGGCCAAGGCCGTGTTCATGGTCACCGGCGACGGGCGGTTCGTGGTCGCGATCGTCCGCGGCGACTTCGACCTCAACGAGACCAAGCTGACCAACGCCATCATGGCCACGGGCGGGATGCGCCCCGCGCAGATCGACGAGATCCTCGTCCGCGGCATGCAGGCCGGCTACGGCTCGCCCATCGGCGCGCGCGATTCGGTGGTCGTGGTCGACCAACTGGTCGCCAAGTCCGCCAACCTGGTCGCCGGCGCGAACAAGCCCGGCTACCACCTGCGGAACACCAACGTCGGGCGCGACTACACCCCCGACTTCGTCGCCGACATCGCCAACGTCCGCGAGGGCGACGCATGCCCCAACTGCGGGTCGCCGGTCATCCTGCGCAACGGCATCGAGATCGGGAACATCTTCAAGCTCGGGACCAAGTACACCAGGGCGCTGGGCGCCGAGTACCTGGGCGAGGACGGCGAGCGCCACCCGATCGTCATGGGCTCCTACGGGATCGGGCTGGGCCGGAACGTCGCCTGCGTCGTCGAGGCGCACCACGACGAGAAGGGCATCGTCTGGCCGGCCGAGGTGGCGCCCTACCCCGCGCACCTGGTGGCGATCGGCGCGAACAAGGACCCGCGCGTCACCGAGGTGGCCGAGCAGCTGTACGCGGCCGCGGCGGCGTGCGGCGACGCCAGCCAGGTCCTGTACGACGATCGCAACGAGTCGCCGGGCGTGAAGTTCACCGATGCCGAGCTCCTGGGGATGCCCTGGATCCTGACGGTGAGCACCCGCTCGCTGGCCGCGGGCGGCGTCGAGGTGACCGAGCGCGCGACCGGGGCACGCAGCGTCCAGTCGATCGAGCGGGTCACCGCGTTCCTGGAGGGCCGGGCGCCCGTGCCGGCCTGATCGTCGGAGGCCAGGGCGCCGGTCTCGGCCGGTCCCGCGCCCGCCCACGACCCGCGGCGTCGCCCGGAAGCCCGTGCCCGCCCCGCTCG
>JAJYMP010000322.1 GCA_021786915.1 Chloroflexota bacterium | reverse complement strand
TCGCGGCATTCCCCGGGATTCCGGGGTACGCCATCGCGGATTGGCTCGGTCCCGTGGTGGCGGCCGTCGCGAGCGTCCTGGTGGTGCTGTTCGCGGTCAGCGCGCGTGGCCGACGGGGACTCGCGCGCTTCGGGATGGCCGCCATCGTGACCTCGCCGACCCTGTATCTCCACGGCCTGTCGCCCGCGCTGGCCGGGTCGCTTGCGCTCGGGCCAGAGCTGCTCTGGTTCCTCCTGGGCGTGGGCGTGTGGACGCGAGAGGAGATCTGGCTCGTGATCGTCGTGGTCGTCGTTGCGCTCGCCCGCGGCGGCGAAGACCTGGCGCCCCCGCAGGCCCTGTCGCCCGCCCGGGCGGACATCCACCCCGCGTCGCGGGCAGGAGTCGTCTGGCCGGCGAGCCTGTGCGCGTCCCGCCGTGCGGACGCCGGACCGGAGGCGCCCAGGCCGGCCTCGCAGCCGCATCCGGCCGGCTCCTGACAGGCGTCGCCCCAGGTCTCCCCAAGGGGCGGCAGGCGCGCCCGGCCTGGGGCCAGCCGAACCCGCTCGTTTGCGTGCGGCTGCGACCACGGGCGCGTCCCCGCAGCGCCCATGGTCGCAGCCGCGGATCGGCGACGCCCGCTGCGGCGGCTGCGGTAGAGGGGCCACCAGGCGGCCCGCTCGGCGAGCGTGGAGCCCGCGATCAGAGGAGCGCCCGCGTCGGGTATCGTTGCGTCATGCCCGAGGCACCCCGCATCGTCATCGTCATGCCCGCGTACAACGCCGCCAGGACGCTCGAGCGGACGTACGCCGACATCCCGCACGACGTCGTCCACCACGTGATCCTGGTGGACGACGTGTCCGGGGACGACACGGTCGAGGTCGCCCGCCGGCTCGGGCTCGAGGTCATCGCGCACCGCCAGAACCGGGGCTACGGCGGCAACCAGAAGACCTGCTACGACCGGGCGCTCGAGTGGGGCGCCGACGTGGTGGTCATGCTCCACCCCGACTACCAGTACGACGCCACCCGCATCCCGGCCCTGGTGGCGCCCATCGTGGCGGGCGAGAAGGACCTCATGCTCGGCAGCCGGTTCCTGGGCGACCCGCTCGCGGGCGGCATGCCGCGCTGGAAGTACGTCTCCAACCGGTTCCTCACCGGCGTCGAGAACGCGGCCTTCGGGCTCCGCCTCTCCGAGTACCACACGGGGCTGCGCGCCTACTCGCGCCGGCTGCTCGAGACCATCCCGTACCGGCTCAACTCCGACGACTTCGTGTTCGACCAGGACCTCATCGCCCAGGTGGTCGCGGCCGGGGGCCTCGCGGTGGGCGAGGTCGCGGTCCCCACCCGCTACTTCGACGAGGCGAGCTCGGTCGGCTTCCGGCGCAGCGTGGTGTACGGGCTCTCGACCCTGCGCGTCGTGGGCCGCTACCTGCTCCACCGCACCGGCCTCCGGCGCTCGCCCAAGCTCAGGCCGCGGGCGCCCCGCCGCGAGGCCGGCGCCGCCTGATGCGCTCCCGGGGCGGGCTCGGACGGGGTCTCCGGGGGCGTTTCGATGACGTCAAGGTGCGCCTCGACGCCATCCCGCCTCGGCGTGCGACGCCAGTGGTGCTGGCGTTCCTGCTGTTCGCGCTCACGGCGACGCTGGGCTCCGGCAGGCTGTACTCGGGCCTGGCGCCCATTCAGCTCCAGGTCGCCGCATTCGTGCCGCTCGGGCTCGGCTGGCTCCTCGTCGACCGGCTGCTCGACCGGCGGGTGCCGCCCTCCGTCATCGCCCTCGTCATCGTGGCCGTCGCGGCCGTCGCTTGGGTGTCGTGGCTCCGGTTCCACGGCCTCGGCATCGGCCGCGTGGCCGGGGTCGCCATGATGCTCGGCTGGTTCGGCGGCGCGTTCGTGCGGGGGCCAGCGCCAGACCGTCGCAGCCTGGCGTCGCTCGTGCCGATGGCAGCCGTCGCCTCCTGGTTGGGCTACGACGCGGTGGTGTTGCCCTACGAGCCGCTCCGCGACTTCCACCTCTACCTCGGGGCGGGAGCCACGATCCTGCGGGGAGCCTCGCCGTACCTGCACGGGCCCGTCACATCGGTGGCGAACCCGGATCAGCTCCCCTTCGTCTACCCGCCGCTCACGGCGCCGCTGTTCGCGGGCCTCGCATCTCTGCCGCAGCTCCTGGCCGAGGTGTTCTGGGTGGGCGGATCCATCGCCGCCGTGCTGGGCGCGTTCTGGCTGCTCGGCGTGCGCGGCCGGTGGCTCGTCATCATGCTGGCGTGGCCGGCGCCGGCGCTTGGCATCGCGGTCGGCAACGTGGCCTCCTACACCTTCTTCCTGTATGCCCTCGGCTTCAGGGCCGGGGCAGCAGTCCTGTTCAGCGGGCTGTTCAAGCTGCAGTCGGCCATTCCAACCCTGTGGCTCCTCCGGGAGCACCGCTGGCGGTCGATCATCGTCGGGGCAGCAGCCATCGGGCTCCTGGCGGTCGTCGCCCTGCCCCTCATGGGCGCGAGAGCCTGGACTGACTGGGCGAAGGGCCTGGTCTACTTCGAGCAGAGCTTCGCGGCATTCCCCGGGATTCCGGGGTACGCCATCGCGGATTGGCTCGGTCCCGTGGTGGCGGCCGTCGCGAGCGTCCTGGTGGTGCTGTTCGCGGTCAGCGCGCGTGGCCGACGGGGACTCGCGCG
>JAJYMP010000521.1 GCA_021786915.1 Chloroflexota bacterium | reverse complement strand
CTGGCCCTCGAGCACGTCGAAGGACACGCCGTCGACGGCGTTGACCGGCGTCCCGGGGTAGCGCTTGACGAGGTCCCGGACCTCGATCGTACGCCCGGCGACCCGGGCCGCCCGGAGCTCGGCCGGAACCGGTGGCACCCCGTCCGCCGGCTCAGGCATGCTCCAGCACGCTCGCGACCGCCCCCAGGTAGCTCGGATCCCCGTCGCGCATCCGGCGCACCCAGTACTCGGCGCCCCAGAACAGGTACGCGGACAGCGCAACGCCCCGTTCCCGTGCGGCCCGCACGCACCGGTTGTAGTTGTGGATGACGCCGTCTGGGCCACAGCTGTACGCGGTCCTGCCGCGCAGGATGGGTGGCCTTGTGGATGTCTCCCACGGCTCCGCCTGACCCTCGGTCACCATCACCTGTTGCGAGAGCCGCCGGACCCGCGGCAGGTTCCAGGCGGCGGACCTACCGTCGAAGTAGACGCTCCACGGTCCTGCGCCCACGACGGCGTGCCGCGGATAGACGTCCAGCCCCAGGGTGTCCGCCACTCTCCCGGCGAGCGCGAGCGAGTCGCCCTGATCGCGGGTCCGCCACGCTTGCTGGGCACGAACCGCCAGTGACGTGGGCAGGAAGCCGTTCATCAGGATCGGTCGCCTCGGATCGAGTGCCCGAACGGCAGCCACCTCGTCCTCGACGAAGGCGGTGGCCAGGCGCCAGGAATGCTCCACGCCGAGCGGGTCCACCGCCTCGTGTTCGACCTGCCAGGCGATGACCGAGTCGTGGTCCCGGTACCGCTCGACCACCCGACGGACCTGTGCCGTGGCCGCGTCGAGCAGGGCCGGATGTGTCCGCCGGGTGACCAGGGTGCCTTCCGGAATCGGGCGGTCCAGGTGGTGTCCGGGAATGAAGCACTCTGGATACCCGAACGTCTTGACTGCGCCCACGCAGATCACGATCCGACGTCCCGCCTGCTCCACCGCCTCCACCTCGCGGTCGAGCTCGGTCGGGTCGAAGGCGCCGGCGACCGGCTCCACGCGATCCCAGTAGGCGCCCAGCCGCACGATCCCGAACGGCAGCTCGAGCAGCGTCCGCAGCGAGTCGAGGGGGTCGAGCCCGAGCGCTTCCGCCTGGCGTGGCCTGGCGCTGAAGCCGAGCGCCATCGAGCCGGCGGGCTCGACCGCGAGCCTTCGCCACCGGTCGGTGAGCGGCTGCGCGACCCCCCGAATCCGTACCTCCGAGACGAGCGGGAACGCCAGCAGCCCCACCGCGGCGGCGCCGAGGACGGCCGAGCGACGTGCCGTCATCTGGTCGGTTCGTCGGTCGGGAGTCGCCGGGCGCGCCGCCTCCCGAACCAGGCGAACGGTGCGAGAAGCGCCCTGAAGACGAGCGCGGGCACGTACGGCGCAGCCACCTCCTGGCGGTACTCGAGCATCACGCGCGCCAGGTCGGAGAGGCGCGGCAGCCTCGTACCGGGGATATGACCGGCCCTCCCGATCTCCTCGGTCGCCTCGAAGAACTCCTCCATCCGCAGCGCCGGCCGCACCTCCACTCGCGCATGGGCGACCGACTGCCCGGCGTTGCCGAACCAGTGCGACGTCCGCGGCGGGACGGCCACCGTGTCGCCGGGCCCGGCCAGGATCGTGCGGCGGCCCAGCCGGAACCGCATGCGCCCCTCGATGAGCGTGAACTGTTCCTGCTGCACGGGATGAGCGTGGCCAGCCGGCACATGCCCCCCCGCGGGCAGGAACAGGTCGAAGGCGAAGAGCCGTCCCTCCGTGTCGCGCCCGCTCTGCCTGACCACGATCCGCTCTCCGCTGACGGGGTTGACGATGACGCGGTCCGGGCGCGTGTCCCGGACGCCTGACTCGGGCGGAACGACCGGTCTCGTGCCGTCTCGTCGCCCATCGAGGTCCGCCATGGCCGCCACTATCGCACCGAGAGCGCCTCGCGTCCGGCGGCGGTCAGCGTCAGCAGGAGCCCGAGGAGGAGGAGGGGCAGCACGCCGGCGTGAACGGCGACGTTGAACGGGGTGCGCAGGCCGGGGCTCCGCACGAGCGCGAGGATGCCGACCAGGAAGCCGCCGATGCCGAAGAGGTAGCCGGCCAGCGCGGCGTTCCATGCCCACGACCGCCGCGCGCCGATGACGGCGGCGACCACGATCATCGCGATCCCGATCGTTCCCTCCACGATGGCCGCGGCCAGGACCGGCGGCTCGGCGATGCGCGTCGATCCCACGATGAGAGTTGCGCCGAAGTGGAGGAAGCTGGCGACGAGGCAGGCCAGGGCGATGATCAGCGCAAGGCCGCCGGAGGCCACTCGCAGGATCGACCGGCGGTAGGGGCGCGTTGCGTACGTTCCAGGAGTCATCACGGCCTGCCCTCGCGGGGATGCACCGGGTGCGCGACCCGATTGGGACGCTGGCCGGTCACGAGTCAGGATGGCGGCGCCTTGTGGAGCAACTATGAGCCTGGGGCGGATGCTCGATGCGCGCCCTGGTGTTCAGCGGGCCGAGGCGCCAGGTCGTGGCAGGAGGGAAGCCGGCCGATCGGAGCGGCGACCCGCGCCGGGTGTGGGACCACGATCCCTCCGCGGCGACTCCACTCTTGCGACACACCCGGGGGTCACGGTGGGGGCGTCGCACCTTTGCGACTCCTACACCT
>JAJYMP010000403.1 GCA_021786915.1 Chloroflexota bacterium | reverse complement strand
GTGAGCGGCCCCGCGAGCTGGCTGCCGATGCCGCCGCAGCCGATGAGGACGACCCTGCTAGGCATTGGGGTCCTCCTCCGGCCCGTCCGGCGCCGTGGCCGGGGCGAGCCGGGTCTCGAGGCTGTAGCCGAGCGACGAGGCGAGCCTACCCGCCCGCTCGAGGGCGAGCTCGAGGTCGCGCCGGCTGGGCCTGACGACGTCGTCCGGCGGCCGGAAGGCGCGCCGGGTCCAGTCGGCCATCGACGGCCTCTTGGCCGGTCGGGTCGGCGCCGGCGCGACCCTCACCCTCGCGAGCCAGTCCGCGGGCGGCTCGGCGAAGCGCCGGGGCCGCTCGAGGAGCCGGCCGAGCGGGAGGCGGAACCGCACCCCGTCGACGACGACGGCGGCCGCGTAGGCGGTACTGCGCCGGTCGAGGTCGCCGACGACGACGTGGAGCCCGTCGAGCCCCGCCTCGTCGTCCTCGTCGGTCGAGCTCGCGTAGGCGCCGAAGCCCCCGTGCGAGTGGATCGTCCCGACGAGCCGCGACCCCGCCGGCAGGTCGACGTCGGAGATCGCGAACTTGACGGTGACCGGGCTCACGCGCTGTTCCGGCACGGCGAGGTCGAACGACCCGTCGCGCCACAGCAGGAGTGCCGCGGCCTCCGTCCGGTGGAGCCGGTACACGGCGCGGAAGAGCCCGACCGCGCGTGCCATGACGTCCGTCGGGACGGGGGGCAGCGCGTAGTCGAGCGTCTCCCGCTCCTCCGGCAGGTGGGCGATCCGCCCGGTTCGCGTCTGGCTCGTGCCGAGGAGCGTCCGCTTGCGCAGGTACACCCCGTCGCGCGCCACGACGAATGCCGGGAGGGTCGAGGCTCGTGCCGAGTGCCCGGCTGCGACGACGGGGAACATCACTGCTCCCCTCCCCGCCGCTCGGGCGCCCGGTACACGAAGTTGACCAGCCGCTCGAAGCCCGCCCGCTCGCCGACCAGCTGCTCGCGCAGCGGGCCGGCCTGCAGGTAGACGGACGCGAGGACGGTGAGCGCCGCCTCCTCGACGTAGCGGGGCGGGTACGTCCCGACCCGGCCGAGGTAGGGGGCCATGCTGGCGGCGAGCGACCGGGCCCTCGCGGGCTCGAGCCGGCGGACCGCCTCAGGCAGCGACGTCATCGTCGTCGCCTCCTTCGGTCGGCTCCGGGGGGTCGGGCGTCCAGACCTCGGTCTGGGGGCTCGGCTCCCCGGCGGGGGCAGCGGGGAGGTCCGTCGGCGCGATCCCGGCCATCTGCGCGACGACCTGGCGGAGGGTCCGCCAGTACGGGTCGTAGGCGAGGGACAGGGCGGCGAGCGGGTCGTGCCGGCTGCGCGACGCCCAGGCGCGGAAGCCGCCGGTGAACGGCAGCGGGTGGCGCCGGAGGTCGGAGTTGAAGCGGCTTGCCCAGTACGCCGCGAGGAGCGCGTCGACCCGCTCGCCGACGCTCGCGCCGCTCACCCTGACAGACCCCAGGCAGACGTTCCCGTCGTCCGAGGTGTTGGGCAGGGTCGAGCAGAGGAGCGCCGCGTCGAGCGAGGCGATCGGCTCGGTGCGGAAGTACGTGGCGAGGCCCTCGATCTGCTCGCCGTGGGTCGCGACCACGAACACCACGTACGGCAGCGCGACCCGGTAGGTGACCGGCTCGGCGCCGACGCGCGTGCTGGCGTGGTACTCGATGGTCCGGCGGCCGGGCGCCTGCTCGACGACGAAGACCTGGCGGTCGGTCGTCCCCGAGCGGAGCCACAGCCGGCAGCCGGCGGGCAGACGCGGGGTGATGGCGAGGTGGCTCTGGCTGAGCTCGGCGAGGAGGTCTGGGAGGGTCACCTCCCGGTCGACCACCTCGCTCACGAGGCTCACCAGGTCGCCCTCGATGCGCAGGTAGGTGCGTGACTGCATGGCGGTCAGAGCTCCTTCTGGATGGAGCGGCGGAGCCGCCGGGCACGAGTGCCGTCGGGATCCGCCGCTCCGGGGTCGGACGAGGCGTCAGCGGGCGAGGCCCTTGACGCCAGCCGCCTTCTGGAACTCGATCTCGTCGCCGGGCCGGACGACGTACTCGTCGTCGGCCGTGGCGCCGTTGACCGTGACCCTCGCCTCGCGCGGGATGTTGAGGACCTGTTCGAGGGCCCTCCAGATCCCGCGGATGCTCTTGCCGGCGAGGTCGAGGTCGAGCTCGTTCACGCCGTAGATGACGCGGGTCGCCGTGTCGGTCGTCTGCATGGCTGGTTCGTTCCTTTCCGTCTCAGATGCGGGTGGCCGCGTCCGGGAGTGGCTCGGACCAAGGGCAGGCGACAGCACGGGCAGTCGCGGCACGCTGCCCTGCATCGCGGTTCGATCGGCGAGATCGGCCCCGGTCCGGCGCGCATCTGCATTTGGATGAGCACCGGCGGGGTGCGCTCGCCGCCGGCTCAACAGTGGTCGTCCTGCCTTGGACATCACCTCCATTCCGGCGCGGACGTGGTCCGCCACTCCGGACGCGGGTGTGAGCCCTGATCGGACGAGCACCGAGGCCGTCAACGGGAAGCATCCTCGGATCCGAGGTCGATCGCGCCACCGCTCGAGAGACGAGCGGAGCGCCGACCGGCCATGGTTCGGATCGTCGAGGATGTGTCCTCGCGACGGCCCGTCTCGGCCGGATCAGCGGCTCCA
>JAJYMP010000148.1 GCA_021786915.1 Chloroflexota bacterium | reverse complement strand
GACCGCTCAGGGCTCCGAGGGCCACGAGCATGCCGATCGCCCACGTGACGACGACGGCCCCAACCGAGACGACCCAGGAGCGGTCGCCCAGCCGCCGACCGAGCAGCCCGGTCGCCAGGAAGCCCGCCAGGGGCAGGATCAGCAGCAGGAGGACCGGTATCTCGTCCTTCATCCCACCCCATAAGATCGAGGCACGTCGAGCGGGCTCGGTGCAGGTGCGTCCGCGGTGGCACGCGCTAAAGTACTACAGGTGCGTCGTATCACTTCGCGGGGCGGGGCGGCCCTCCGAGGCGATCGCCGCCGTTGGGCGCCGTGAGGGCTGACCCGCTACCTGTCCAGCGGAGCGCCCCCGAGCCGTCTCACCCGGCCTGGGGCGCGCGGCCGGATCGCAGACGCGGCACGAAGCCCGGCGTCGCCGCCGCGTACTGCTCGTAGGCAGTCCCGAACTCCTTGCGTACCTCGCGCTCCTCGGATCGTGCGAGTCGGGTGTAGGCGAATGCCAGGACGGGGAACATGACGAGCGTGAGGAGCGTCGGCCACTGGAGCAGGAAGCCCGCCATGATGAGAAGGAATCCGACGTACTGGGGGTGGCGCACCGCGGCGTAGGGGCCCGTGGTCGCCAGGCGATGCTCGCGCTGGGCCCGCCACAGCACCGGCCAGGCCTTGATCAGCACGATGAAGCCTGCGCCCAGGACGATGTAGCTCGCGAAATGGAAGGGGCTGAGATGCGGGTCCCCCTGCCAGCCGATGAGGTCGTTCAGGAGGTGGCCTCCGGCGTGGGTGGGGACCAGCTCCGGGAAGCGCGAGCCCAGGGCGCCCGAGAGCAGGTAGATCGTGAGCGGGAACCCGTACATCTCGGTGAAGAGCGCGACGATGAACGCGGAATAGGCGCCCATGACCCGCCAGTCGCGCCCGGAGCGGGGATGGAAGAAGCTCGCGGCGAACAGGATGAACAGGATCGAGTTGAACGCCACCAGGATCCAGAGGCCGCCGCCGAAGTCGTCTCCGCCCATGACTCGTCTCCTCAGCCAAGGTCGATCGAGCCCGACCACCGCGGTCGGCCGTCATGCTCTTCGCCGTCGATGCCCAGCGTCGGGCGCTGGCCTGAGCCGGCGATGAGCCCGGCCTGAAACCTGGAGGAGAACCCGGCCCCCGCAGAGGCTTTCTCGCGCATCATGCGACCGCGACCGCCGCTCAAGCCCCGTGGAGGACGCTCGCCGTGCTCCAGAGCCCCAGGGCGAGCAGGCCGCCCGTGATGGCCCACATGAGCACGCTGCGCCGCCGTGAGTTGGCCAGCCCGCCGAGCACGGACGGGTCGCTCGAGAGCCGGATGAGGAACGTGAGCGGGATCGCGAGCACGACGACGTTGAGGACCATCGCGCCGATCACCACCGCGACGAGGTTCTGCGCGAGCAGCGCGACGAGCGCCGCCGGGACGATCTCGAGCAGGTAGAGGGCGTAGAAGGCGGGTGCACGCCGGAGCGAAAGGTTCAGGCTGTGGGGCCAGCCGAAGAGCTCGCCCCAGGCCCACGCCGAGCTGAGCGAGATGACGATCGCCGCCAGCAGTCCCGACCCGATCATCCCGATCGCGATGAGTGGGCCCCAGCCTTCGCTGACGAGGGCGGTCAGCCCCGACGGCAGTGCGAGCCCGCCAGCGATGATCCATTGGAGCGAGTCTCGCCCGACGGTCATGGCGGCCGCCGCTACGACGATGGCGCCCATGAGCAGCTCGCTCGCGATCGCGCCCACCATCGTCTCCCATCGCGCCGCGCGCAGGTCGTCGACGCGGAGGCCCTTGTCGACCGTGGCGGCCTGCTGGTAGAAGAGCATCCAGGGCATGATCACCGCGCCCACGTTCGCCACCACGAGGTCGGCGTAGCCTGCCCGTCCGAACGGCTGCAGCGGCGACAGCCCGCCGAGTACCGCCCGGGCGTCCGGATGGGCGACGATCGCGAGCCCGACGAACGCGAACAGCCCGAGCGACAGCACGAGCGCCATCCGCTCGAAACGACCGTAGCTGCCCGTCAGCACCGTGACGGCATGGAGGACGAATGCTCCTCCGACCGCCACCGGCGCCGGAATGCCGATCAGGCTCGCCCCCAGCACGATGCCGGCGAACTCGGCGACGTAGGCGAGGAGGTCGATGGCGACCATCGAGCCCACGGCGGCGACGCCCCAGCCCAGGCCGTAGCGGCGGCGGATGAGCTCCGCGTGGCCGAGCCCGGTGCCGATCGCGAGGCGCGCGGTCATCTCCTGCACGAGGTACAGGACCGGGATGAGGAGGAGCAGCGGCAGGAGCATCGCGTAGCCGAAGCGGCTGCCCGCCTGCGCGGCAGTCACGACGCTCGCCGCGTCGACGTCGGCGAGCATGACGATCCAGGCTGGCCCCACGACCCGCAGTACGCGCCGCACGTCCAGGCGCCGCAATCCAACGGCGCCATGGCCCAGGATGGCGCGGGCGGCAGTCGCAGCGGTCATCGGCTCAATCCAGCGAGGTGCATGAGCGGAGTGAACCCGGCGGGCAGCACCGGCGGCGAGGGCCAATAGTCAGGCGGGTCCCGGGATATCCGACCTCTCGGCTCAGGATTCCCACCGGTTCGGGGAGATGACGCCCGCCCCTTACCGGTCGCAGCACCACTCGCTTGCCGGGGACT
>JAJYMP010000017.1 GCA_021786915.1 Chloroflexota bacterium | reverse complement strand
GGGTCGCCTGGCCCGCGCGCTCCAGCCGCTTCGTCGCGGTGTCGGGCGCAGGGCGGCCCGGCTGGTGCCGAGCACGCTCTCGGGCTTGTGCGCGCCGTCCCCGAGCCGCCGCCTGGCAGGTCCCGTTTGGCCCGACGGCCAACTTCCACCCGGGAGCTACTTCGGCTACAGCGACCTCGGCGGCGTATTGGCCTGAAGCGGGCGGGGCGCCTGGGGCGGCCCGGCCGCGAGGCCGGCCGCCTGGTCGCTCGCCCTCGGCCACAGGAGGCGATCGCGTGTCCGACCCGATCGAGCAGATCTCCTCGCAGCGTTGGCGCAACATCGGACCCTACCGCGGCGGCCGCTCCGTCGCCGTGGCCGGCCATCCGACCGACCCCGGCACCTTCTACTTCGGCTCGACCGGCGGCGGCGTCTGGAAGACGACCAACGCGGGCATCACCTGGAAGAACGTGAGCGACGGCTACTTCACCTCCGCCTCGGTCGGCGCCATCGCCATCGCCGCCTCCGACCCGAACGTTCTGTACGTGGGCACGGGCGAGGCCTGCATCCGCTCCAACGTCTCCTATGGCGACGGCGTCTACCGCTCCCTCGACGGCGGGCTGACCTGGCAGAACGTCGGCCTGTCGGCGACGCGCCACATCGCGCGCGTGCGCATCGACCCGCGCGACCCCGAGCGCGCATACGTGGCTGCCCTCGGGCACGCCTTCGGCCCCAACCCGGAGCGCGGCGTGTACCGCACCGTGGACGGCGGCCGCACCTGGGAGCGGGTGCTCTTCGTCTCGGAGGACACCGGCGCCATCGACCTGAGCATGGACCCCTTCAACGCCCGGGTCCTCTACGCCGCGATGTGGCAGGGCCGGCGCAAGCCCTGGCGCCTGGACAGCGGCGGCCCGGAGTCGGGGCTCTTCCGCTCGGACGACGGCGGCGACACGTGGCGGCGCCTCGGGCAGGCCGAAGGCCTGCCGACCGGCATCGTCGGGCGCATCGGCGTGAGCGCCTCCGGCGCCCGCCGGGGCCGCCTGTGGGCGATGGTCGAGGCCGAGGACGGCGGCATGTTCCGTTCGGAGGACGGCGGCCAGAGCTTCACGCGCACCACCGACCAGCGCGGCCCGCGCTCGCGCCCGTGGTACTACAGCCACGTCTTCGCGGACCCCCACGACGAGAACACCGTGTACGTCCTGTCGGCCGCCTACTGGCGCTCCATCGACGGCGGCCAGAGCTTCACCGAGGTGCAGACGCCGCACGGCGACCACCACGACCTCTGGCTCGATCCGCGCCGGCCCGGCCGCCTCATCCACGGCGCGGACGGCGGCGCCGCCATCTCGTTCGACGGCGGCGAGAGCTGGTCGTCGATCCACAACCAGCCGACGGCGGAACTCTACCACGTCACGACCGACAACCACTGGCCCTACCGGGTGTACGGCGCGCAGCAGGACAACACGACGATCTGCGTGCCCAGCCGCAGCGCCTACCCGGCGCTGGACAAGCGCGAGTGGTACGCCGTCGGCGGCGCGGAGAGCGGCTACATCGCCGTCCGGCCCGACGACCCGGACGTCGTCTACGCCGGCAGCTCCGGCTTTGGCGAGGGCGGCCGCCTGACGCGCTACGACCATCGCACGAGCCAGCTCCGGGACATCTCGGTCTGGCCCGAGAAGACGTCTGGCCTGGCCGCGAAGGACTACACCTACCGCTTCCAGTGGACCTCTCCCCTGGCCATCGGCGTGCACGACCCGAACGTCCTGTACTCGTGCGCAAACCGCATCTTCCGCTCGACAGACGATGGCCAGAGCTGGCAGGCGATCAGCCCCGACCTCACCCGCAACGACCCCGACAAGCTAGAGCCCACGGGCGGCCCCATCACGATCGACCAGACCGGGGCGGAGATCTACTGCACCGTCTTCGCCTTCGCCCAGTCGCCCGTGCGAGAGGGCCTCCTCTGGGCGGGCAGCGACGACGGCCTCGTGCACGTGACGCACGACGACGGCCAGACGTGGCAGAACGTGACGCCGCCCGACCTGCCCGAGTGGGCGCTCGTGAGCATCATCGAGGCCTCCCCTCACGACCCGGAGGTCGCCTACCTGGCGGCCAGCCGCTACAAGCTGGACGACACCCGGCCCTACCTCTTCCGGACGCGCGACGGCGGCCGAACCTGGCAGGCGATCACGGGCGGCCTGCCGGGCGACGTCTACGCCCGCGCCGTGCGCGCCGACCCTGAGGTGCCAGGCCTCCTCTACGCGGGCACCGAGCGCGGCGTCTACGTCTCGTTCGACGACGGCGACAACTGGCTGAGCATCCGTCTGAACCTGCCCGTGGTGCCGGTGCACGACCTCGCCGTCAAGGACACAGACCTCGTGATCGCGACGCACGGACGCTCCTTCTGGCTCCTCGGCGACCTGACGCCCCTGCGCCAGCTGGCGCGGGATGCGGCGGCGCGGCCCCTTCGCCTGTTCGCGCCGCGCGACACGATCCGCACGACGGCCGACGCCGGAGGCTTCGAGCGCGTGCCCGAGCGCGTCATCCGACCGGTCATCGTCGGCGACCACTACCTGAGCGACAAGCTTGCGACCGGCGACCCGCCGCTCTATCTCGACGCCGGCCAGAACGCGCCCGGCGTGATCTTCCAATACTACCTGGAGGCCGACGCGGGCGAGACCC
>JAJYMP010000223.1 GCA_021786915.1 Chloroflexota bacterium | reverse complement strand
CGCACGCCTCCGCCCGGGGAGCGATGGACATGGGCCGCAGTCTACCCGCTCACGCCAAAGGGTCGTCGGGAGCCGGGTCCGCGGTAAACCCGGCGAGTCGCGTCGGACTCGGGAGCGGCCCCTCCGCCGCACGAGCCCCCCCGGCGAGTCGCGTCGGACTCGGGAGCGGGCCCTCCGCCGCACGAGCCCCCCCGGCGAGTCGCGTCGGACTCGGGAGCGGCCCTCCGCCGCACGAGCCCCCCGGCGAGTCGCGTCGGACTCGGGAGCGGCCCTCCGCCGCACGAGCCCCCCGGCGAGTCGCGTCGGACTCGGGAGCGGCCCTCCGCCGCACGCCCGACGCGCGGAGAGGGCGACGCTGTGGGCCGTCCACGCTCCGCGGTGCCCTTTCCGAGTCTGAGCGGACTCACCGCAGGCGCTGGGAGCGCACGGCAGCCCAGGGCGCGGGAGCGGCGGGAGCGCGCAGTCGCGGAGCCGAGGAGCGGGGCGGCGCCCGCCAAGGTGCGTCAGCGAGCACCTCAGCCGACATCGCCGCCATGGCGGCGGGTCGCCCAGCCGAGGCTAGGTGGCCCCGATCACCAAGTCCTCGTCGTCGGCGGCACGATCCGGCCGCCGCTCCACCGTCCCGCCGGAACGGACGATCCGCGTCGAGAAGTCGGACGAGCGGACTTGGCCGCCCACCTTCACGTTCCGCCCGAGACGCGCGCCGCGCGGGATGATCGACTGCTTGCCGACCACGGTGATGCCGGTGTTGAGGCGGCTGGGCTCCGCCTTGTTCGGGGTGTCGAAGTCCGGCCCGTCGCCGACGATCGCGCCCTGGCCGACCGTGACCTCCTTGTCGAGGATCGCCCGGTCCACCACGGCGCCGCTGCGGACGACGGTGTCGAACATCAGGATCGAGTCGCGGACCACGGCGCCCACGTCCACCCGGACGCCCGGCGACAGCACGCTGTTGACCACCGTGCCGTTGATGACGCAGCCGTGCGAGATGAGGCTCCGGTGCACCTGCGCCGTCGGGCCCACCTTGGCCGGCGCGCGCTCCTCGGACCGGGTGTGGATCAGCCACTCGCGGTCGTACAGGTCGAGCTCGGGGTTGTCGTCCAGGAGCGCCATGTTGGCCTCCCAGAACGTCTGGATCGTCCCCACGTCCTGCCAGTAGCCGTCGAACCGATAGCCGAACACCCTCGCGCCGGCCTCGAGCATGGCGGGGACGACGTGGCTGCCGAAGTCCGTCCGCTCGTCGGAGAGGAAGCGCCGCAGCGCCCGCTTGGAGAACACGTAGACGCCCATCGACGCGAGGTCGCTCTTGGGCTGCTTGGGCTTCTCCTGCCACTCGATGACGCGCTCCTGGTCGTCCAGGGCCAGGATGCCCATCCGGCTCGCCTCGGACAGCGGCACGCGCCGGACGGCGATCGTCACGTCCGCCCGGTGGCGTCGGTGGGCGGCGATGAACGGCGTGTAGTCCATCTTGTAGATGTGGTCGCCGGCCAGGACCAGGACGGTGTCACCCGCATCGTGCTCGATGACGTTGAAGTTCTGGAGCACAGCGTCCGCCGTGCCGCGGTACCACTCGGCCACCCGCCCGCGCTTCACGTACGGCTGGAGCATCTTCACGCCGCCGGTGTTGCGGTCGAGGTCCCACGGGCGCCCGAGGCCGATGTGGTCGTTGAGCGAGCGGGGGTTGTACTGCGTGAGCACCATCACGTCCTGGATGCCCGAGTTGACGCAGTTCGACAGGGTGAAGTCGATGATCCGGTACTTGCCGCCGAACGGCACAGCGGGCTTGGCGCGGACGGAGGACAGGATCGAGAGCCGCTCGCCCTCGCCGCCAGCGAGGATGACCGCCATGACCGGCTTGACCAACGTCGTTCCTCCGGACCTGCGGGGACCTGCCCCGATCCTAGCACCGCCCGACGTCGAGGCGTGACCCCCGAAGCCGCTGCTAGGTGAACAGCTGCGGATTAACGAACGTGCCGTTGAGTTCCACCATCCAGTGGAGGTGGGCACCGGTGGAGTGGCCAGTGCTGCCCTCGTAGCCGATGACCTGCCCCTTGGTCACCTGGTCCCCCGCGCGGACGGGGTAGGTGGGCTGCATGTGGGCGTACCAGGTCACGAGCGAGGAGCTGTGGGCGATGATCACGATCCAGGCGGGGTTGGCGCCGTCGGCGTAGTTCCAGCCCACGTAGACCACGGTGCCGTCGCCGGCCGAGTGGACCGGCGTCCCGTACGGCGCGACGAGGTCGATCCCGTTGTGGTAGTGGGCGCAGCTGCCGTAGGGCGGCTCCCAGCTGAACCCGGTGCAGCCGAACGGCTGGGTGATGGACCCCGACATCGGCCACTCCAGGGTGCCGTTGTACTGGCTCGGGATGTTCCCGTGGCTCGCCTGGGCGGCGATGATCGAGTCGATCTTCTTCTGGAGCTGCGCCTGGGCCGCGTTGGCCTTGGCGAGGGCAGCGCGGAGGGCCGCCTTGTTGGCCGAGATGGTCGCGTACTGCGCCTTCTGGGCCGCCAGCGCGGCCTTGGCTGCCGCCTCGAGCGCCTTGAGGCGCTTGGTGGCGGCAGCCAGATCAGCGATCTTGCGGTCGAGGGCCTGCTTCTGGACGGCGGCCTGCTGGCCCAGGACCTCGGTCTGGTCGCGAGTCTCCGAGACCGTCTGGTGGAGCGCGAGCAGCGTCGCCTGGTCGGACGCGACCTGCGCCGCGAGCTGCTGGTCCTGCGAGGCGGCGTCGAGCTGGGTCGACATCGCGGCGAGCATGTCGGTGAACGACGCGCCCGAGAGCAGCGTCTCGAGCAGTGAGGTGCGCTGGTCGTCGTAGGCCACCCGGACGCGCTCCGCGAGCTGCGCCTGGTGCTGGCCGAGCTCGACCCGCTTGGCCGCCTCCTGCGCCTCGATCGAGACCAGCTGCGCGTCCAGGTCCGCGAGGCTCGACATCAGGTCGTTGTACTGGGCCTGGACGGTGGCGAGGTCCTTCGTCAGGGCGGAGACCTGCTGGCGGGTGGCCGCGAGGTTCTGGGTGATGCCCGCGAGCTGCGTCTTGGTCTGGTCGATCTGGCCGGCCAGCGAGGCCTGGGACGCGTTGAGCGCCGCGATCTGCGATTTCTCCGCCGCGATCTTGGCCTCGAGCGCCTTCTTCTGCGCCTGCGCGTCCGAGAGCTGGTCCGCGAAGACGGCTGAGGGCGCGGCGACATGGCCCGCGAAGGCGCCCATCAGCAACGGCACGATGAGCAGGGCGGTGATGGTGCGTCGCCCGATGCCACGACGGGCTCGGGGGAAGTGCTGCGCGACGGTGCGGGTCAACGAAGGGGCGTCCTCATCTCGTGCGAGCTGTCTCCGTCATCGTCGACGCCCCTCGGCGCCGGGGTGCTCGGCTACCACGCTCGCCGGATACGGCGCCGCCTCGGAAGGGCACGCCCGAGACGACAGTGAACCGGCGCTATTGGGAGTGTAACAGCGAGATCAACCCGCGGTCCCGGGACGATGGTCCCGGCATTGCAGCGGACCCGCCGGGAACGGGGCCGGCGCCACCGCTCGGCGGACGCGCCCCGGGTGGCGAAGCGGCGCCCGGGGTCCCGTGGCCCGGACGCGCAGCGGCCCCGGGTCCGCGTGGAGCCCGGGGCCGCCGTCGAGGTCAGGGGATCAGCTGCCGGTCCAGCCGGTGCCGGCCATCCAGGCCTTCCAGACGTCCGGGTGGGCGTCGACCCACTTCTTGGCGGCATCGTCATCGGACATCTTGTTGGAGATGTCGGTGGCGACCGCGTTCTGGTCGTCGTTGGTCCATTTGAAGTTCTTGATGAACGCGACGGCCGGGCTGCCGCTGTTCACGAACGTGGTGGACGCGACCTTGTTGAGGTTGTACGGCGGGTAGTCGCAGGTCATCGACTTCGAGTTGCTGTCGCAGCCCGCGGTGTAGGCCGGGAGCTGGAGGTGGACCAGCCCGTTGTTGATCTGGCTGTCGAACCAGTTTGGCTCCCAGTAGTAGGCCAGGATCGGCTTGTTGGCGGCGAGGGCCGACTTGATCGCCGCGTCGGAAGCCGCTTCGGAGCCCGAGTAGACGACCTTGAAGTTGAGCCCGAGGCCCTTGACCAGCGCCTCGTCGTTGGTCACGTACGAGGGATCGCCGTCGAGGATCTGGCCCTTGCCCCCGGATTCGCTCGTGACGAAGTCCGACGCGAGCTTGTTGAGGGCGTCGGCGAAGGTCTTGGGATCGCTGTTGGCCGCCATGAGCTCCGGGTGGGCGTCGGCGTAGTACTTGGGGATGAACCAGCCGATGATCCCGACGTTGCCCTGCGAGCCGAGGTCGACCGCGACCTTCTGGTCCGTGATGTACTGCTGGGCGAGGTCGGCGTGGCCCCAGTTCTCGAGGATCACGTCCACGTCACCGGTCGGGAAGCCCTGCCAGCTGACCTGCTCGCTGAGGGCCTTGATGTTCACCGTGCAGCCGAGCTGCGTCTTGAGCAGGTAGCTCACGACGGCGACGTCCGCCTCGTAGCCCACCCACGGGTTGTCCGCGATGTTGACCGTGCCGCAGGGCGCCATCGAGGCGACGGCGGCCTGGCTCGGCGAGGCGGCAGCCGATGCGGGGGCGACGCTGGCGGGGGCCGCGGAGGGCGCCGCCGGGGTGACGGACGCGGCCGCGGACGGGCTGGCGGCGGTGCCGCTACAGGCCGATACCAGGATCGACAGGACGGCCGCCCCTGCGGCGAGCCGTCGGATGGTGCTGTCTGCGAGATTCAAGCCAGATCCCCTTCCTTCCATGCCGGCCCCAAGCTCCTCCGGGCCGGAGCGCGCATTGTGACCTGTCGCGGGCTTCCCCGCTTCCGAGCCCCCGTGCCCGCCGAGCGGGCCGTCTGCTCTGTGCCGTGACTCCTCCTGCTTGGCGCCGCCCGGGCCGAGCCCGGGGTGCGACGCGGTGGGACGCTATTCCTCCTCGACTCGCCGGACCTCGCGCCGCGCGCCGGCCCCCTGGGTGATGCGGTCGAGCATCACGCCGAGCAGCACGATTGCGATGGCCGAGGCGAAGCCGACACCGAAGTCCGTCCCCTGCACCAGGCCCTGCACCACGCGGTAGCCGAGCGCCTGACCGCCGACCAGGCCGCCCACGACGACCATCGCGAGGATCAGGACGACTCCCTGGTTCGCTGCCGCGAGCAGCGACCGCCGGGCCATGGGCAGCTGGACCTTGGTGATGACCTGGAAGGGCGTCGAGCCCGCCGACTCCGCCGCCTCGGTCGTGGTGGCCGACACGCCGCGGACGCCGTCCTCGACCAGCCGGATCACGGCCGGGATCGCGTAGATGACCGCGGCCAGGATCGCGGTGAAGCGCGACGGCCCGAACAGGGCGAGGGCGGGGATGAGGTACACGAACGCGGGCATGGTCTGCAGCGCGTCGTTGATCGGGCGGACGACCTGCGAGACCAGGCCCGAGCGGGCGGCCAAGGTTCCGACCACCACGCCCACGGCCATCGCGATCGTGACCCCGAACAGCACCTGGGTCAGCGTCTCCATCGCCGGCTCCCAGACCTGGAGCGCCACCACGAGCAGCCCCGCCAGCGCCACCACGACCGCCGCGCGGAAGCCCGTGATGATGAGGGCGAGGCCCGCGGCGAGCGCGATGACGAGCCAGAACGGCGATGCGGTCAACGCGGTCTGGAGCAGGTCGATCACCCAGCCGCTGGCCGTGTCCTTGATCCAGCTGGTGAGCCACGCGAAGGTGGTGGTGAGCCAGTTGACGAACCCGTTCACCGGATCGGCGAAGGACACGCTGAAGGCGGTCGGGAATTCGTGCGCCCAGGACTGCGAGATGCCCAGGGCGACGCCCACGACGACGAT
Organism: Chloroflexota bacterium; assembly: GCA_021786915.1. The sequence continues at coordinate 9,325 of JAJYMP010000223.1, read as the reverse complement.
CGCCACGCCGACCGCCGCCATCTGCCGGTGGCCGGCCCGGGTCACGCGCTCCGCGCCGGTGTGGCGTCGATCCGACACCTGGCTCGCGCTTGCCGTGAGCCGGTCGAGGACCATGGCGAGCAGGACGATCGCGATGCCGACGTCGAACGAGCCGCCGACGTCCTGGATCTTGAGCGCGTTGAGGAGCTTCTCGCCGAGTCCTCCCGCACCGACGAACGCGGTGATGACGACCATCGAGAGCGCCATCATGATCGTCTGGTTGACCGCCAGCCCGATCGTGGTCCGGGCCATCGGCATCTGGACCTTGCGCAGCACCTGCCCGCCCGACGACCCCAGCGACGTGGCCGCCTCGACCGCCTCGACGGGGACTCCGCGGATGCCCAGGGCGGTGAGGCGGATGGCGGGCGGGATGGCGTAGATCATCGTCGCGATCGTCGCCGTCCCGTTGCCGATGAAGAACAGGATCGTCAGCGGCACCAGGTACGCGAACGTGGGCATGATCTGCATGAGGTCCAGAACCGGCGTGACCACCCGCAGCACGCGGTCGCTGCGGCCGGCGAGGATCCCGATCGGGATGCCCACCAGCAGCGAGAGGGCCACCGCCACGATCATCTGGCCGAGCGTCACGATCGTCGCGTCCCACAGGCCGAGCAGCCCGATCATCACCAGCGCCAGGGACGCGGCCAGGCCGGTCCGCCAGGTCACGAACACGAACCCGAGCGCCCCGGCGATGGCCGTGATGCCGAGCCAGCCGAAGGTCGTCAGCCAGTCGGTCACGAACCCCACCAGGCCGGCGGTGCCGGTCCTGATCGGCGTGAACAAGAGCGTGAAGTACCACTCGCCGTGGTGGAACGCCATCCAGTTCTTGAAGTCCGTGAGGGCCTGGAACAGCGGCGTCTGCGAATCGAACGGCAGCGTCATCGTGTCGTGCAGCAGCGCGAACAGCACGCCGAAGGCCGCGAGCAGGAGCACGACCGCCTGCGGCTTGGTGAGCCGCGGTCGCAGCGGTCGCCTGCTGGCGACCGCGAGCGTTGTCACGCCTCCGACTCGGAGCCGGCGATGGCCGACAGGATCAGGCGCCGGTCGACCATGCCGACCAGCTTCCCGTCGTCGACGACCTTGACGGGCCCGTCGGCGGTGGCCGCGGCCTGGACCGCGGTGCGGATGATGGTCGCGGACGGGAACTCGGGCCCGTCGAGGCGATCCTCGGGGCGGACCTCGCGCATGATCCAGCCCAGCGTCAGGACGTACGACTTGGGGACGTCCTGCACGAAGTCGGCCACATAGTCGTCGGCGGGGGCGCCCACGATCTCCTCGGGCCGGCCGATCTGGACGATCTCGCCAGCCCGCATGATCGCGACGTGGTCGCCCAGCTTGAGGGCCTCGGCGAGGTCGTGGGTGATGAAGACCATCGTCTTGCCCACCTCCTGGTGGAGCCGGATGACCTCGTTCTGCATGTCGCGCCGGATGAGCGGGTCGAGCGCGCTGAACGGCTCGTCGAACAGCATGACGTCGGGGTCCACGGCCAGCGCCCGGGCCAGGCCCACCCGCTGCTGCATCCCGCCCGAGAGCTGGTCCGGGTAGCGCATCTCCTGGCCCTCCAGGCCGACCAGCGAGAGCATCTGGGCGGCCTTGTCGCGGCGCGCCTTCTTGGGCTCGCCCCGGATCTCGAGCCCGAACGCCACGTTGTCGATGACGCGCCGGTGGGGCAGCAGGCCGAAGTGCTGGAACACCATCGAGAAGCGGTGCCGCCGCAGTTCGCGCAGGCGGGCCTGGGACGCCTTGCCGATGTCCTCCTTGTCGAGGAGGACCTCGCCCGCCGTCGGCTCGATGAGGCGCGTCAGGCAGCGGATGAGAGTGGACTTGCCCGATCCGGACAGGCCCATCACCACGAACACCTCGCCCGGGCGAACGTCGAAGCTGACGTCACGCACCGCCACGGTGGAGCCCGTGGCAAGCCGCAGCTCGTCGCGCGCGAGCTCGGCGAGGGCCGTGCCGATGATCCTGTGCTCGCCGGGCCCGAAGATCTTCCACAGACCCCTGACCGAGATCGCGGACTCCTCGACGGGAGACTGGGCCGCGGCCAGGCGGGCCTGCGCGAACGGGCCCGGGGCGGGGAAGGTGGCGGTCATGCCCGCCAGCCCCGACAGACCACCAGCGGCGTGAGAGCGAGAGGCACGGGCAGGGCTCCTCCAAGAGATGCGTCGCCCCGGTCCCGGGCAACGAAGCGCACAGATTAGGCGCTGTCGGCAAGGTGCGTCAGGCTCGTTGTGCAGACTGCCCTGGTCATGCCGTCCCCCTCCGGTCGCGCCAGCCGAGCCGGCGCCCGATCTCGTCGCCCGCCGCCATCACGGCCGCCGCGACGGCCTCGAACCGATCCGGGCCCAGCCGATACGAGGGTCCCGAGACGCTCACAGCGGCCACCACGGCGCCGTCGTGGCCGCGGATGGGCGCCGCGATCGCGTTGAGCCCCACCTCGAGCTCCTCGGTCGTGGAGGCCCAGCCGGCCGCCGCCACGCGGGCCAGGTCACGCTCGAGGACCGAGCGGTCGGTGAGGGTCGCCGGCGTGAAGCGCTCCAGCGGCCGTGCCAGCAGCCTGGCCCGCTCCGCGGGGTCCGCGGAGGCGAGCAGCACCTTGCCGCTCGAAGTGGCGTGCAGCGGCGTCCGCTGGCCCACCCAGTTCTGCGTCGCGACGGTGGCGCCGCCGAGCACCTGGTCCACGTTGACCACGGCATCGCCCTCCAGCCGGGCCACGTTCACGGTCTCCCCGACCTCGGCCGCCAGCCGGCGGGAGACGGGCCGGCTCTGCTCCACCAGGTCGAGGCGCCCCGCGGTGGCGCCGGCCAGCCGAACGAGCCCGAAGCCGAGCCGGTAGCGGCCGCGCTCGCTGACCTGCTCCACGAGGCCGCGGGCCTCGAGCACCGCCAGCAGCCGGTGGGCAGTGCTCTTGTGGACGCCCAGGGCCGCGGCGAGGTCGGTCACCGCCCCGTCCTCGCGCTCGGCGAGGTACTCGAGCACGTCGATGGCGCGATCGACCGACTGGATGACGGCCGGCGGCCCGATGACGGAGGCCACCTCGCTTTGGCCCTCAACCATCGGCGGCCCGCGCTCCCCCGCCGCCGTCGGACGGCAGCACGGCGACCGCTTCCGCCAGGGACGCGAGGTGCTCGGCGTCGTGGCGCAGGACCTCGCGCAACAGCCCCACTCCGTCGAGCTCGCCAAAGATTGCGTGGACCCCGGTGCTCCGAAGCCCGGCGTCGTCCATTGCCGCGACCGTCTCCACGAGCGCGGCGCGGGTGCCGCGGAAGGTCTCGGCCGCCTCGTCCGGGCTCCGGTCGGCCCGGCCGGCGAGGTCGGGCTCGGTCCAGACCCAGGATGGGTGGTCGTGAGCCGCCAGCTGGCGGAACCGCGGCGTCCAGACCTCCGCGTCGACTGCGGCCAGGTGGACGACCATCCGGACCGGCGTCCAGCCGCCATCAGGCCCCGGCACGGTCGCCGCGCCGCCCAGCTGGTGCAGCATGCCGCCTGCCCGCTCGGCGGCCTCCCGCAGCGCAGGCAGGAGGGCTGCGACTTCGGCCGCGGGGCCGGGCACGGCGTTGGGCATCGTCATTCCGCCGCGTCCGGCATCGAGGCCTTGCGGCGCGCCACGAAGTCCCGCAGCGCCTCGTCCACCGCGGGGTCGATGGCCGGCGCCTCGTACTCGCCGAGCATCGTCTTCCACAGGCGGTTGGCCCGGACCCGGGCGTCGAGCTCGCCGCCCTCGAGCCACTGCTCGTAGCTGTTGTTGTCGGCGATCTCGGAGCGGTAGAACGCGGTCTCGAAGTTGGCGAGCGTGTGGGCCGTGCCCAGGAAGTGCCGGCCCGGGCCGTTCTCGCGGATGGCGTCCAGCGCCTGCCCGTTCTCGGACAGGTCCACGCCCTTGGCGAACACGCTCATCATCCCGAGCTGGTCCGCGTCCATGACGAACTTCTCGTAGCCGATCGTCAGGCCGCCCTCCAGCCAGCCGGCGGCGTGGAGGACGAAGTTGGTCCCGGCAAGGACCGTGGGCTGGAGCGTGGCAGCCGATTCGTAGGCCGCCTGCGCGTCCTCGAGCTTCGACGCGGTCAGGCTGCCGCCGGAGCGGAACGGGACGCCGAGGCGGCGGGCGAGCGCCGCCATCGAGTACAGGACGAGGGCGGGCTCCGGGGTGCCGAACGTGGGTGCTCCCGACTGCATCGACATCGAGCTTGCGAAGGAGCCCAGGATCACCGGCGCGCCGGGGCGGACCAGCTGGACGAGCGTCATGCCGCCGAGCGCCTCGGCGAGGGTCTGCGCCGCCACGCCGGCCGACGTCACGGGAGCCATCGCGCCCGCCAGGATGAACGGCGTGACGATGCAGGCCTGGTTGGCCGCGGCATAGGTGCGCAGCGAGCCGAGCATCGTGGCGTCCCACACCAGTGGCGAGTTGGCGTTGATCAGGCTGGTGATGACGGCGTTCTGGTCGACGAAATCGGCGCCGAACACGATCTTCGCCATCTCGACCGTGTCGGCGGCGCGCTCGGGGGCGGTCACCGAGCCCATGAACGGCTTGTCCGAGTACCGGATGTGCGCGTAGACCATGTCGAGGTGGCGCTTGTTGACGGCCACGTCCGTGGGCTCGCATACCGTCCCGCCCGAGTGGTGCAGGTTCGGCGACGCGTAGGCGAGCTTGACGAAGTTCTGGAAGTCCTCGAGCGTCGCGTAGCGCCGGCCGCCCTCGAGGTCGCGCACGAACGGCGAGCCGTAGTTGGGCGCGAAGACGGTGTTCATCCCGCCGATGGTCACGCTGCGCTCGGGGTTCCGGGCGTGCTGCACGTAGGTGCGCGGGGCGCTCGCCTGGACGATCGAGCGGCACAGGCCCACGGGGAAGCGGACGCGCTCGCCCTGCACGTCGGCGCCGGCGTTGCGCAGCAGGCGCAGCGCCTCGGGGTCGCCGCGGAACTCGAGACCCACCTCCTGGAGGATCACGTCGGCGTTGTGCTCGATGAGCGAGAGGCCCTCCTCGGAGAGCACCTCGAACGGCGCCATGGTCCGGGTGAGGAACGGGAGGCGCGCCACGGCCGCATGGGCGCGGGCCGCCTGCCGCCCGGCACGACCGCCGGTGCGGCGGACATGGAGATCGTCGGTCATCGTTCCTCCTCGTGGGCGGCGACGGGCTGGCGCCGCCGACGTCGTTCCGTTCGCTCGTCCCGGCCCGCGCGGCCCCCCACCGGCCGTGCCGGCAGGTCCACCACTCGTCCGAGGCTGGGGTAGTCGGCGGTCCGGTGCGGGATCGCCAGCGCGTCGACGAAGTGCTCCTGGAACCGCGGCTCGATCGCGGTCTCGACCTTGTTGACGCCGCGCACGACCGCCTCGACCTCGCGGCGGGCGGCCCCGGACAGCAGCGCGATCAGGGCGCCGGCGCCCGCCGCGTTGCCCACGGAGCGCACGCGCGAGAGGTCGCAGTCGGGCACGAGGCCCAGCACCATGGCGTGGGTCGTGTCGATGTGGCTGCCGAAGGCGCCCGCGAGGCGCACCTCGTCCACCGCGTCCACGCCGTAGGCGTCCATCAGCAGCCTGGCGCCGGCGTAGAGCGCGGCCTTGGCGAGCTGGATGGCCCGCACGTCGTTCTGGGTGACGACGATCCGGGGCTCGCCCTCGTGGAGGACGTAGCCGAAGGTGCGGCCGTCGGCGACGACCCGGGGCGTGCTGGCGGCCAGCGAGCCGTCGATGATCCCGTCGGCGGTGACGACGCCCGCCAGGAACAGCTCGGCGATCACCTCGATGATCCCCGAGCCGCAGATGCCGGTGATGCCGGTGTCGGCCGTGGCCTCGGTGAAGCCGGGCTCGTCGGACCACAGCGCCGAGCCGATGACGCGGAAGCGGGGCTCCAGGGTGTCGCGGCGGATGCGGACGCGCTCGATGGCGCCGGGCGCGGCGCGCTGGCCCGACGAGATCTGCGCGCCCTCGAACGCCGGGCCCGTGGGGCTCGACGCGGCGAGCAGGCGGTGCCGGTTGCCCAGAACGAGCTCTGCGTTCGTCCCGACATCCACGATGAGGGTCACGGCCTCGGCCAGGTGCGGCTGCTCGGAGAGGATCACGCCCGCGGTGTCGGCGCCGACGTGGCCGGCGATGCAGGGCAGCACGTAGACGCGCGCACCGGGGTGGACGCCGAGTTTGAGCTCGGCGGCGCTGGCGTGGACCGCGCGCTCCGTCGCGAGGGTGAACGGCGCCTGGCCAAGCGGCCTCGGGTCGAGGCCGAGCACGAGGTGGTGCATGATCGGGTTGCCGACAAGGGCGATCTCGAGGATCTCGTCGCGCGCCACGCCGGCGGTCGTCGCCAGGCTCCCGATCAGGTCGCGCAGCGCGGTGCGCACGGCGGCGGTCATCTCGGCCGCGCCCCGCTCGTGGAGCATCGCGTACGAGACGCGGCTCATGAGGTCCTCGCCGAACCGGATCTGGGGGTTCATCACGCCCGCCGACGCGAGCACCGACCCGTCGAGCAGGCTGGCCAGGTGGGCTGCGATCGTCGTGGAGCCGACGTCCACCGCCACGCCGTATGCGCGGTCGCGGAAGCCGGGCCACGCGGCGATCAGCGTCCGCCCGTCGCGGACCGCGACGGTCACCCTGCCGCCGCCCGCCCCGACCGCCGCCTGGAGCGCGCGCGTCGCCGCCAGGTCGGCCTCGAGGTCGTGGATCCCCCACTCCCGGGCCAGCGCCTCCTGCACGCGGACGAGGTCCGAGGCCGGCGACGAGAGCTCTGGCAGGGCGGCCTCGACGTAGTGGAGCCGGGTGACCGGGTCGAGGTCGAACGGGCGGACCTCGAGCTCCTTGCGCACCACCTGGCGGTGGACCTGCGAGCTGGCCGGCACGTCGATGACCGCGTCGCCCAGCAGCTCGGCCGTGCAGGCGAGCCGGCGCCTGGGCGCCAGGCCCTTGCCCGCCGCGTAGTCGGCCTCAACGGCGTCGGGCGGCGAGATGTGGGCCCGGTCCGAGGTGATGCCGTGCTTGGGGAACGCACCGATGCTCTGCTCCACCTGGCAGCGGCCGCAGATGCCACGGCCCCCGCAGACGGAATCGATGTCCACGCCCAGCTTGCGGGCCGCGTCGAGCACGGTCGTGCCCGCGGGGAAGTGCCCCCGGCGGCCCGAGGGCGTGAAGATCAGCAGGGGATCGGGCGATCCCACGTCAGGGCCCGGCCTCAGCCTGCGGCGACGGCGACCCGGCGCCGGTTCACGCGCCGCTCGCGGCCGTCGGCCGCCTCGGCGTTGGGATCCCGGTTGGCGCGGATCCAGGCGGCGGCGTCGGCGTCGTTACCCAGCAGCACGTCAGCGGCCATGATCGCCTTGCGGACCTCGGGCAGCAGCGGGTTGGTGATCGCCGACGTCAGGCCGTTGCTGATGGCCATGGCCAGGAACGCCGAGTTGATCCCCTCGCGGGCCGGCAGGCCGAAGCTGACGTTCGACGCGCCGCAGGTCGTGTTCACCTTGAGCTCGTCGCGCAGGCGGTTGAGCAGGGCGAACACCTGGCGGCCGGCGGTGCGCATGGCGCCGATGGGCATCACCAGCGGGTCCACGATCACGTCCTCGCGCGGGATCCCGTGGTCCGCCGCGCGCTCGACGATCCGCTTGGCGACCGAGAAGCGCACATCGGGGTCGATCGAGATGCCGGTGTCGTCGTTGGAGATCGCGACCACCGCCGCGCCGTACTTGCGGACCAGCGGCAGGACGCGCTCCATGCGCTCCTCCTCGCCGGTGACCGAGTTGACCAGCGCCTTGCCCTGGTAGACCGAGAGCCCCGCCTCGAGCGCGTCCATGACCGACGAGTCGATCGAGAGCGGCAGCTCGGTCAGCGACTGGACCAGCTTGACGGTGCGGGCGAGGATCCCGGGCTCGTCCGCGAGCGGGATGCCCGCGTTGACGTCGAGCATGTGGGCGCCGGCCTCGACCTGGGCGATGACGTCGCGCTCGACCCGGCTGAAGTCGCCGTTGCGCATCTCCTCGCCGAGGAGCTTGCGCCCGGTGGGGTTGATGCGCTCGCCGATGACCACGAACGGGAGGTCACCGCTGATGACCACCTCGCGGGTCGCCGAGCTGATGACGGTGCGGGTCATGGGGCCTCCGTGGGGACTGGCGCCGGGGACGCGTTCGGCGGGACGGGTGGCGCGGCCTCGAAGCCGCGGTCCGCGGTGAGCGCGGCGAGGCGCGAACGTGGGTATTCGGCTTCGATGCGGGCGACCTCGGCGGCCAGCTCCGCCTCGAGGTCCTCGCCGCAGGGCCGGCTGGTGCGGCGCCACTCGGCGAGGTACTCGTCCATGTCCTTCTTGCCGGCGTTGGTGGCTGCCTTGTCGATCGCCATCTGGAACCGCAGGGGCAGCATCGCCTTGGCCGTTCGCCGGCCCTCCTTGGCGATGACCTGGGCCGGGATGTCGCGCCACGAGATCAGCGTGAGCGTGGCCATCAGGCGGCGGCTCCCTTCACGGCCCCGTCCGCCTCGGGCCCGTCGGCCGCCTCGACGGCCAGCCGCGCCATCGCGCTGCCGAGCTCGCCGTAGCCCGTCGGCCGATGCTCGAACGCCAGCCCGAGGCGGACGGCCGCCCGGCGCGCCGTCTCGAGGATCTCGGGATCGTCGTGCTGCGAGAGGTAGACCACCCGCTGGTAGCCCGCGAAGTACACGGGCAGCAGCTCGGGGTGGCGGTCGAGCCCCAGGCCGCGGACCACGAGCGCGTCGAAGCTGCGGGCGAGGAAGTCGGTCAGGTAGAACGTGCCCGGCTCCTCGGCCGACAGGGCGGCGAACTCGGGCAGCCCCGTGAAGGCGGCGTAGCAGTGGGCACCCGGCAGGCGATCGGCGCCGTGCCTGGCCAGCACGGTGTCCAGTGCGCCGGCCGTCCCGCAGTCCGCGTACGCCACGAACACCCGGTCGTAGCCCGCGGCGATTTGCGTGAGCTTCGCGTCGACCGCGGGGGCGATCTCGTGCGGCCGGTTGTGGAGCTGCGCGGGCAGGCAGCGCACGTCGACGGCCCCGGCCAGCCCGTTGTGCTCGACGAGCTCGAGCAGCTCGCGGGCGAGCGCGCCGCAGCCGAGCATGAGGGTCCTGGCGCGGCTGGCGGGGAACGCGGTGGGCCGACGCCCGCGATCGGTCATGCGACGAACTTGCGGGCCGTCTCTGCGGCGATCGCGGCGTCGCGGCAGTAGGCGTCGGCGCCGACCGCCATCGCGAACTCCTCGTTGAGCGGCGCGCCGCCAACCAAGACCACGTACTTGTCGCGGATGCCGCGGTCCTTGAGCTCCTGGATCACGACCTTCATGTACGGCATCGTGGTCGTCAG
>JAJYMP010000254.1 GCA_021786915.1 Chloroflexota bacterium | reverse complement strand
AACGATGCCCCGGAGCCGCCGAACGTGCTGCCCGAACCGCGTTCACAAGCGCGTAGGCCGCATTGAGTTCGCGCATCCGCGCGGTCGTGCCACCCACATCCGGATGGTGCTGGCGGGACAGGCGGTGGTAGGCGTGGCGAATGGTCGCCATATCCGATCCATGTGGCACGCCCAGGACCTGGTAGGGATCCATGCGGTCAGGCACGACTGGGCGACGCGATCACGTCCAACAGCCGGAGCAGGCTCCAGGCACCGGCGAGCACCAGTCCCGCGGCCACGGCGATGAGCAGCGCCCCGATGAGCACGATGACGAGGAGAAGGCGAACGAGGCTCCGCACGAACGTGACGGCGGTCACGCCGGGGCGCTGCCATCGAGGGCGCTCGGGGTACCCCGCGCAGTTGTGCGTCTGGTGGCGTCCGAGGCCTGATCGGCTGCGCGACGCCCGGCGCGACCCGTCGTGCCCGCGCCCGCCGATTGCAGGGCCGCCTCGATGGCGGCATCCAGCAGTTCGCCCGAGAGCGTCATGTCCGGCGCTGCGAGGAGCGCGTCCCCCAGTCGGATGATCGCGGCGCTGTGCGGCCGCAGGTCCTCCACCACCTCGTCCCACAGGTGGGCAGCATCGGCCCGCACAGCGTCGTAGCGATCGCGGCGCATCGCCTGCGCCCCACGCGGATACCCGATCCCCTCGAGCACGTCCTGGTCGAGCGGGAGCGCGAGCTCGTAGGCGGCGAGGAGGTGGTCGGTCGCCTCCCGCCGGTCCCGCTCGGCGCCTTGCGTGACGCCGTCGGCACCCCACAGGAGGTGCTCGGCCGCAGCCCCGGCGAGCCGCAGACCGGCCAGGAGGCGGAGCTCCGCCCGGCCGCGTCGCCGTACTGCGACCGCCTCGACGAGCGTCGTCGCTCCGTCGCGGTCGCTCACGCGCACCGCCGCCACCGCGCCCGGCCCCCAGGTGAGGCGCGCCCACAGGGCGTGGCCGGCCTCGTGACGGGAGATCGCCTCGGGGTCGCGGCGCTCGGCCGCCAGCGGATCGCGGACCACGTAGCGCTCCCCGACCACCTGGAGGACGAGCTCGTCGCGCAGGCCGGGCGGTCCGGGCAGGCACAGTGAGCGCGTGATCGCCTGCTCGGGCAGCGCGACCAGCTCGGCTCCCGACCAGGCCTGCGTGCGCTCGGCGATGCGCTCGAGGTCGAGCCCCTCCGCCCCGGGCAACCCGTCGATCGCGCGGCGCAGGATCTCCCGGCGCTCGTCGGCGCTCGGCAGGTCAAGCTCGAGGCGCGGCGCGAGCCTGCCCGGGCGTGTGGCAGCCGACGAGAGGTGGGCGGCATCGGCCGTGGTCAGGGCGATCGTGATGGGACCCTCGTCGGGCCGCTCGGCCACCCCGTCGAGGGCGGCCAGCAGTGCGCGCTGCGCCGCCTGGTCGGTGGTGTGCCAGTCGGGATCGCCGATCATGGCCTCCGCTTCGTCGAGGATGATCGCGGTGGGTGCCCCGCCGTCGAGCGCCCCGTAGAGCTCGGTGAGGAGTTCAGCATCGAGCTCGGCCGTGACGGGCAGGATGGCATCGCGCCCGAGCGAACTGACGAGGGCGCGAGCGAGCAGGGACTTGCCGACGCCGGCGCGGCCCGCGATCACGACACCCGCGCCCAGCCGCAGGCCGAGGCGGCGGCGCTCGGCCGGATCCAGGGTGACCTTCGCCGCGAGCTCTTGGAGCCGGGCGATGGCCGCGCTGTGCCCGACGATCGCATCCCACGGCGTGTCCGCTCGGACGCGCCAGCGCCCGATGAGTTCCTCGATGGGAGGCCGCTTTCGTTTCCGCATCGCCGGCTCTCCGCTGATCGATCCGACCTGGTCGCCCGTCGCCTCCCGGTTGGCTCCGCTACGGACGGACGGCAGGGACGGCATCGGGCGCCTCATCAGGCAACCACGGCGGCCGCCCGGAGTCGAGGTCGTTCGTTCCGATCCGCCCGTCTTTCCCGTGATTCCGCTGCTGGCAAGCACGCCTTTCGCGAGGGCGTCGTCGCCGGCCTCGAACCTTGACCGCCGGTCGGAAGTGGCGAGCCTCACGTCATGTCCGAGGAACGCTGGCTCAGCACCGAAGAGGCCGCCAGGCTGATCGGCGGCGTGACATCCCGCTGGATTCGCACGCAGATCGAAGCGGGCCGGCTCCGGTCCCGGATGCTCGCGACCGGCGACCGCGTGACCTACCGGATCCGCCGTGACGACCTCGAGGCCTTCGTGGCCGCCTACATCCTCGAGGATGCCCGAGACCGGACGCTGCACGGGTAGGGAGGCGGCGCAGCGGCCGCCCCGGGCGGGCCGGGGATGGGGGGCACGGGTCGGGGGACACCGACCCCCCTTTAGGTGTCCCCCACCCCAACCGCTGAGGCGGCCGACCTCCCGACGCACTGGCGGCGCGGGATCTCGTGCCACGGACGTCCGGAGGGGCCTTGACGAGAGCGGCGACTCGCAGACGGTCTGGGCGCTGCGGACGACAGCAACGGCGCCGCCGCCCCGACCGCCAGCGTCACACAGGAGCCCCGCGTGTCCGCCAAGGACTACACCGCCACGGTCGAGCGTGCGCTGCTCGCGTCCTGCCTCCTCCAGGAGCGCGGATTCGCCCGCACGACCACGCTCGTACCCGACGACTTCGCCGATAGATCGGA
>JAJYMP010000466.1 GCA_021786915.1 Chloroflexota bacterium | reverse complement strand
CATCCCGCTGAGGTCTGCACTCCCCGACACGTCGTGAGGGCCGCGGGCGTCGGCTGCGGCTGCGCGCTCGTCCTGCTCGTCCTCGCCGTCGGCCTCGCGGTCGGGTCGGTCGCAGCCCTCGCAGGGGGCTGGGCCGTGGCCGCCGCGCCGGCCGGCGCCGACGCGACCGCGGTGGCCGACATCCCGCCCGCCTACCTCGCGCTGTACCAGCAGGCCGCCGCCCGGTTCGGGCTCGACTGGGAGGTGCTGGCCGCAGTGGGGGAGGTCGAGACCGGCCACGGCCGCAATCGGAATGGCTGCGCGCCGAACGCTGCCGGCGCCCGGGGGCCGATGCAGTTCCTCGCCGCGACGTTCGCCCACGCCGCGAAGCTCGCGGGCATCGCGCGCCCCGACGTCTGCGACCCGGTGGACGCGATCCCGGCCGCGGCGGCCTACCTGCAGTCGAACGGCGCCCCGGCCGACTGGCAGCGCGCCCTCTTCCGCTACAACCCGGCCGACTGGTACCCGCCGCTGGTGATGGGCTGGGCCACCCGCTACGGGTACGGCTCGACGGCGGCCGTCGTGTGGCCGGTCGCCGGCGGGCGGGTCACGCAGGGCTTCGGCCCGACGGCGCTCGCCCTCGAGCCCCCGCGCTGCTGGCGGGGCCGCTGCTACGCGCACTTCCACGCGGGCCTCGACATCGCGGCGCCGCTCGGGACGCCGGTCCGGGCGATCTCCGCGGGCCGGGTGACCATCGCCGGGCGAGTCGCCGACGGCGCGGTCGTGGTCCAGATCGAGCACGCCGGCGGCGTCACCTCGCTGTACGGCCACCTCCAGCCGACGCTCGCGGTCCGCGTCGGCGACGACGTCGTGTCGGGCCAGGTCGTCGGCTGGGTCGGCCTGACCGGCAACACGACCGGGCCGCACCTCCACTTCGAGGTCGACGTCGCGGGCGCGCCCGTCGACCCGCTCACCGTCCTGCCGCCGGCGCCCTGAGAAGGAGGCCCGCCATGGCCGATCCGCTCGCCCCGTTGCACGCCCTCATCCCGACGCTCGCCGCCGCCGGCTCCGCGCTGCTCGGGCTCGCTGGCGCGATCGCCCTCGGGCCGCGCCTCGTCCGTGCCCTGCGGCAGCGCGCCTACGACCGTGCGGTGGCGGGCGAGCGGGCCCGATGGCTGCTTCGGCTGGATCCCGTGGGCGCCCGCGACCCCGAGGCGGGCCGTCGCATGGTCGCCGCGCTGCACCCTGGTGCGCGGCGCGGCGTATCGCGCTGGGCCAGCGGTTGGCCACAGCTCACGCTCGTGGTGCGCTGGGTCGACGGGCGCGCCCGCTTCGAGGTCGAGGCGCCCCGCCAGCTCTCCCGCACCGTCGAGGCCGCGGTCGCCTCCGCCTTCCCAGGCGCGGAGCTCGAGCCGCTCGAGCCGTCGGTCGAGCCCGGCCACGCCCTGCGGCTGGGCGTCCGGGGTGAACCGCCCGAAGTTGCCGCGCGCGTGCCCGCCGACCTCGGGGCGCTCCTCATCGAGCTCTGCGCGCGGCTGCCGCGCGGCGCAACGGCGGCCTGGTCCGTCGCGGTCCGGCCACAGCCGAACGAGCAACAGGGTGGGGGAGATGCCGACACGGCGGGCTGGGGAGAGTCCCTGGTCGACGCCGCGCTCAACCGCCCTACGCGGGTACCCGCCGCTCGTCCGCCAGCGAGCGCGCCCCGTCGAGTCGGCCCGGCGTTCTTCGCGACAGCGTCCCTCACGGCGTGGGGCGCCGCCCCGGGCGCCCTGCGGGCCTGGCTGTTCGACGCCGTCGGCGCGATCGGCGCGCTCCGGACCACCGGCTGGCGGGTCGAGGCCTCGGTCGGCGGCCCGTCCGTGCCGATGCGCCTCGAGCCTGCTGCGGTCGCCGAGCTGTGGGGCCTCTCAGGGGCCGCGTCCGATGACCGCCCGGTCGAGGTCGTCCGCAGCCGGCGGCTGGCACCGCCGCTCGTATCGCCCGGCGACGGGCTCCGGGCGATCGGGCGCGACGGCGGGCGCCCCGTGCTCGTGCCCGAGGACCTGTTCGCCCGCCACGCCGTGCTCCTGGGGCGCACCGGGTCGGGCAAGAGCACCGAGCTCGTGGCGCTCGCGGCCGACGACCTGCGAGCCGGGCGCGGGTTCACGTTCATCGACCCCCACGGCGACGCCGTCGCCCGCCTGCTCGACGCCGTGCCGGCTGACCAGGCGCCCAGGGTCCACCTGCTCGAGCTCGCCGAGAGGGAGCGCCCGCGGGGCTTCAACCCGATCGAGCTCGACGGCGCCGACCCCGAGCTCGTGGCCGCCCAGTTCGTGGACACGATGCGCGACCTGTACTTCGCCACGCTGTCCTCGCCGCCGCACCGCCAGCTCCAGTACCTGCGCTCGGCGTTGCTCACCCTGCTGACCAAGCCCCCCAGCCCCAAGGGTCCGTGGACGCTCGAGGCGCTCACCCGGCTGTTCATCGACCCGGACTTCCGGGACGAGATGAAAGCCGGCCTCGCCGACCCCACGGCCAAGAGCTTCTGGGACCACCAGTTCCCGAAAGGGGCGCGGGGCGCCACCGACCCGTCGGCCGACGCCCTGATCAGCAAGCTCTCGGCGTTCCTCTCGTACCCCTCGATCCGCGCGATCGTCTCCGCGCCGGTCTCGACGATCCGGCCGCGCCGCATCATGGACGGGAGC
>JAJYMP010000590.1 GCA_021786915.1 Chloroflexota bacterium | reverse complement strand
AGCCGCGGCGCGCCGAACCGAGGCGAGCTGGGTCACGTTCAGTTGCCGTTGCCGTTGCCGCGCGAAGCTCCGGCCGGTACCGTTGGTCCATGGCCCGCAACGACGGATATCGCAAGTACCTCGAGGCTGCGTCCGCGCTCGGTGAGATCGCCCGCTCGCGCGCCGAGGAGGTGGTGAGGGAGCTGATGGGCAGTGGGGAAGCCCAGCGGGCCCAGGCGCAGCAGCGGGTCGACGAGCTCGTGGAGCGGAGCCGCAGGGCGGCGGAAGAGCTGATCGACGTCGTCCGCACCGAGGTGTCCAAGCAGATGCAGGCGCTGGGCCTCGAGCCGGAGGACGTCGCTCGACAGGCCGCGGAGATCCTGCGGAGATCGGCGGAGGCGGGACGGCGCGCGGTACGAGACGTGAAGTCGGGTGACCGCGCTTCCAAGGAGGGGGCGAGCACGCCGAAAGAGGGTGGCGACGAAGCGCCTGCGGCGAAGCCGGCAGCGAAGGCGCCAGCCGCGAAGAAGGCGGCCGCGAAGAAGGCAGCAGCCACCCCTGCTACCAAGAAGGCCGCTCCTGCGAAGGCGTCCGGCGGGACCGTCTCGAAGAAGGCCGCAGCGGAGAAGTCGGCCACGAAGAAGGCTGCCAAGAGCGCGCCGGCCAAGAAGCGCGCGTCGGGTACAAGCTGACCCGGCGCCGTCTCGACGCCGAGCTCGTCCGGCGGGGGCTCGCGGCGAGCCGCCGGGAGGCGCAGGACGCGATCGTTGCCGGGCAGGTGCTCGTCGGCGGCGCGCTCGCCGAGCGGGCGTCTCGGCTCGTCGCAGCCGGAGAGCCCGTCGAGTTGCTGGGGCCGCCGCGCCGGTTCGTCGGGCGCGGCGGGGAGAAGCTCGACGCCGCGCTCGACCGTTTCGCGTTGGACGTGCATGGCGCGGTCGCACTCGACGCGGGTGCGTCGACGGGAGGGTTTACCGACTGCCTGTTGCGGCGAGGGGCGGCGGTCGTCGTCGCCGTTGACGTCGGCCACGGCCAGCTCGACGCTCGCCTGCGCTCGGACCGGCGCGTGGTGGTGCTCGAGCGCACGCACGTGAAAAGCCTCGACCCCGTCTTGCTCGCCGCCTCGATCCCCGCCTCCGGCGCCGCCTCGATCCCCGCCTCCGGCGCCGCCTCGATCCCCGCCTCCGGCGCCGCCTCGATCCCCGCCTCCGGCGCCGCCTCGATCCCCGCCTCCGGCGCCGTGTCCGATGCTTCGGCGGGGGTGGCGGTCGACGTCGTGACCGCGGACCTCTCGTTCATCTCGCTCGCGTCGGTGGTCCCGGTGCTCGCGGGGCCGCTCGTACGCGCCGGTGGCCACCTGGTCCTGCTCGTCAAGCCGCAGTTCGAAGTGGGAAAGCGAGAGGCGTCCCGGGGCAGGGGCGTCGTGCGGGAGCCAGAGCTGTGGCTCGGCGCGTTGCGCGCGGTGGCATCGTCGCTCGCGGACGCCGGAGCGGCCATCATGGACGCCATGCGGTCGCCGATCACGGGCGCGTCGGGGAACACCGAGTTCTTCCTGCACGCGGTCGCGCACGCAGCCCCTGCCGGCGCGGCGCTGCCCGAGGAGGGCGAGGGGATGCTGCGTGACGCGCTGTCCACCGCGCCGAGGTAGCCGGAGCGACCGTGGCCACCGTTGCGATCCTCGTGAACCCGACGCGGGCCGCCGCCGGACGGCTCGCGTCCGAGACGGTGGAGTGGCTCGAGCGCCGCGGGGACGTGGCCCGCCTGTTCCGCCTTGCGCCTGCGGACCGGGCCGAGGGGCACGTGCCGGCGGGGGACCTCTCCGGCGCGGACCTCTCCGGAGCGGACCTCGCGGTCAGCCTCGGCGGCGACGGGACGTTCCTGCGGCTCGTCCCGCTCGCCTACCGCGCCGGGGTGCCGGTGCTCGGGGTGAACTTCGGACGGCTCGGCTACCTGCTCGAGGTCGAGCCGTCGGCGCTGTTCGAGACGATGGAGCGCGCGTTGTCGGGGACCGCGCCGGTGGAGGACCGCCTCGTGCTTGCCGCGACCGTGTCCGGCGGGCTCACGCCGGCGGCCGGCGACGACCGTTCCCTCGAGGGGGACGGGGTCGTGTGCGCAGCAGGGGAGCGGTGGTGGGTCGCGCTGAACGAAATGGTCGTAGAGAAGACGGTCCCCGGGCACATGGTCGCGCTCGCGACGGCGGTTGACGGCGAGGAGTTCCTCTCCTACAAGGCAGACGGGGTGGTGGTCGCGTCCCCGACGGGCTCGACCGCCTACAACTTGTCGGCCGGTGGCCCGGTCCTGGCGCCGGACCTCCCCGCGATGGTGATGACCCCGGTGGCGCCGCACCTCGCCATCGACCGCAGCCTGGTGCTCCGCGCCGACCAGGAGGCGTCGGTCCGGGTGCTGCCGCCGCGCCCTGCGGTCCTCGTGGTCGACGGGCGGGAGTCAGGGCGGCTGGCGCCCGGAGCGGAGGTCGTCTGCAGGGTCGCGCCGGGCTGGTTGCAGGTGGTGTCGCCGCGCACGCACGGCTTCGCCGCGCCGTTGCGGCGCGCCCTCACGCGCGGCCTGCGGTTGTGAGGAGCGCAGGACTGCGGGGCGTGGTCATGCTGCAGGGTGCGTGGCTGCAGGATGCGTGGCCGCAGGGTTCCTGGCCGAGGGGTGCGTGGCCGTGCTGAGGGGTGCCTGGC
Source organism: Chloroflexota bacterium (assembly GCA_021786915.1). The sequence goes on along the minus strand of JAJYMP010000590.1, from coordinate 1 downwards.
C
>JAJYMP010000324.1 GCA_021786915.1 Chloroflexota bacterium | reverse complement strand
CCGACGCTGCCGGCCGTGAGCACGGCGCCGAGCGAGGCCGCTCCGTCGTCTGCGCCCTCCGCGTCCAGTGCCCCGTCCATGTCGGCGGCCCCCTCTGAGTCCGGATCCGGCGGCCTGCCGTCCGTTGCGCCGAGCTCCTCGTAACCCACCGACACAGCTCGCGCAGGGCCGCGCCCTGCGCCTTCCCTTCGCGGGAGGTGACTGCGATGACGTATGACGAACGTCGCACCACCGTCGAGCGGGACACCGGTGACCCGGCCCCGGTCGGCGACCCCAACTACCGTGGCGACCCGCCGTCCCGGCAGGTTGTCGAGCAGCACGACCGGACGGTCTACCGGCCGTCGGGCTCCGCACTGGCTGCCCGCACGGTTGCGGCCGTGTTCGGGATCATCCAGGCCCTGATCCTGATCCGGATCGTGCTGCTCCTCCTCGACGCCCAGCGCAGCAACGAGCTGGTGCGGGGCATCCTCAACGCGAGCCAGCTGTTCGTGGCGCCGTTCGAGGGCATGTTCCGAACCGACGCCCTCGCCGCGGGCGGCTCGATCCTGGACATCGCCGCGATCACAGCGCTGATCGCGGTCACGATCGTCGAGCTGGTAATCCTCGCGATCGTCCGCATTCCGCGGCGGACCGAGGACGTCTGACCGCGGCGGGCGGCCCCGGCGATTCGACGGGGGCCGCCGGAGACCGGAAGGAGGAACCTGATGGGCATCATCGCCTGGTTGATCCTCGGCGCCATCGCCGGGTACCTCGCGGGCTTCCTCGTCAGGGGGGACGAGGGCCTCGGCGTCGTGGGCCACGTCGTCCTGGGCATCACGGGTGCCCTGGTGGGCGGCTTCCTGGTCAGCGTGGCCCTGGGGGTGGACCCGATCAAGGGGGCCTTTGACATCAGCACGATCGTCGCGTCGGTGATCGGCGCGATCATCGTGGTCCTCGTCGTGGGCGCCGTGGCGGGCTCGCGGACGGGTCGGGGCGTCGTCTAGGCCTCGCCTCGAGCCCTTGACCCCCCGCGCCGGCGGCTGAGTCGTGCTGGGGTCGCCGCGCGCAGCGGCGTGCGCGGGCGCCGGCCCGAGCCTGGGACTCGCGGCGTGGCCCGTGCGCGCGGGGGGCGCTCCTGAACCCGACGCGACTCAGCCGGCGAGGGACCAGCGGATCGGGACATCCAGGCCTCGACCCCGCCACCAGATGACGCCGACTCGCCGGTTGCGCGAGTCGGCGTTGCCACGTCCGGCGCTGCCATGTCCGGCGCTGCGAGGCCGGGTCGCCGGGTGGCCGGGTGGCCGGGTCGCCGGCAGGCATGGGGCTGCAAGGCATGCGATAGGCGGCAGCAGGCCGGTTCGCCCGCAGCGCAAGGCGACTCCCCCATCCTCGGATCCGACCCCCGACGGGGGTCTCGCAGATGGAGGGTTGTCATGTACGAGACGAAGCGGGGTGCCCGAGAAGCGCGAGACGACGCCAAGAAGGCGTGGCGCGGGGCCGATGGCGAGGATCTCGGCGACAAGGCCGCCAACCTCGGCGACGACGTCCGCCGCAACGCCGCCAACGCGGGGGACGACCTCCGCCACGCGGTGCGCGACACCAAGGACGAGGCCCATCACGCCGGGCATCACGTCGAGGACGACCCGCACCGTGCGGGCCGCGATCCCGGCGACATCCAGCCCTCGGACGTGCCCCGGTGAACGCTCGGCGGGAGCCGATGACAACGTCGGCTCCCGCCGTCGTGTCCCTCGACGGCATCACCTGCCGGTACGGCGATGTGCTCGCCGTCGACCAGGTGACCCTCCAGCTGCCGGCCGGCGTCCTCGTCGGGTTCGTTGGCCCTTCCGGCTCCCAGGTGGAGCCAGCCTGGGAGATCGATGCCCTGGGCCTCGTGGTCCTCGTGTTCAGCCTGCTGTCGTGGCGCCTCGTCCGCCACACCATCTCGCGGGCCTGAACGGCCGCCTGCGAGAAACGGCGATACGGGTCATCATGCCCTCGGGTCCTCGCGATCCGTGTGCGGGCGGGCCGTCGAGCCGCAATGCGGATGCAATAGCGCCGTCCGCTCCGGAGAGAGGTCCCGTCGACTGGCTGGAGCATGCTGTGCATTCGGTGGCCGCGCCTTGAGTACGGCCATGCAGCGAGGAGGGGCCCCCGTGGGAGCGCAACCGCTCATCCTTGTCGCGGACGACGAGCCGCGCATCACCAAGCTCGTGTCGATCGCGCTGTCCGAGGAGGGGTTCCGGGTCATCGCAGCGTCGACAGGCTCCGAGGCCGGCAGGCTGGCCGAGGAGTACCGGCCGGACGTCGTCCTGCTCGACATCGTCATGCCGGACATGGACGGCATCGAGGTCATGCGCCAGCTGCGCGAGCGCCGCCCCGTTCCGGTGATCCTGCTCACGGCCAAGGGCTCGACCGCGGACAAGGCGAAGGGGCTCGACCTCGGCGCCGACGACTACATCGCCAAGCCGTTCCACCCTGACGAGCTGGCCGCCAGGGTGCGCGCCGTGCTCCGGCGAAGCGGGGGCGGCGCGCCCGTGACCGGCGTGCTGCGCTTCGACGACGTGGAGATCGACCTCGAGCGGCGCATGGTCCTGCGCAGCGGTGAGCTGGTGCAGCTCTCGCGGACCGAGTGGCTGCTCCTCCAGCACCTCGCGCTCAACGCGGGCAAGGTGGTGCTCCACACGGAGCTGCTGACCAAGGTGTGGGGCCCCGAGTACCGCGACGACATCCAGTACCTGCGGGTGTGGATCTCCCGCGTGCGCCGCAAGCTGGGCGTGCGGCCGGGCGAGTCGGGGCGGATCCGGACGTTCCAGGGCATCGGCTACCTGCTGAACGTGGACGAGCCGAGCGGCGAGGAGGCCGCGCCCAAGTCCCCTCCCGCCCCACGCACGGCGGCCGCCGGCCTCGTCGGCTAGCGTCCTCGCCCGCAACCGGCCCAGAGGAGATCGCGCGGGTGCCGGCGAGCGCCGCTCCCGTTCAAGAGACTGGCGCCCACTCCCTCCCGGCGCCACCGAGGGCGGTTGCCGGGGGCTGCGGTTGTCAGCCCCCTGCAACCGCCGATGCCGTGCAGTGGCGTCCCACTGTTGCCCGACCGATGGGAGGCTGTTGGTCAACCGCTGCCACCTTCTGAACGACGAGGAGCCTGAGCATGGCCGTGATCGACCAGACCATCGACGTCAAGGTGCCGCCGCACACCGCATACAACCAGTGGACCCAGTTCGAGGACTTCCCCCGCTTCATGGAGGGCGTCGAGCAGGTCCACCAGCTCAACGAGACGACGCTCGAGTGGCGCGCGAAGGTGGCCGGCGTCGAGAAGTCATGGCGGGCGCGCATCGTGGAGCAGGTCCCCGACCAGCGGATCACCTGGGTCTCGACCGGCGGCGTCCGGAACGACGGCACGGTGTCGTTCAGCAGCCTGGGGCCTGAGCAGACCCGGGTGAACCTCCTGCTGGAAGTGGAGCCGGAGGGCCCCGCCGAGCAGGCCGGGACGGCGCTGGGCGTCCTGCGCAATCGAGTCAAGGGCGATCTGGAGCGGTTCCGCGACTTCATCGAGGCGCGCGGCACGGAGAGCGGCGCCTGGCGCGGCGAGGTGCGCTCGGGCAGCGAGACCAGCTCCTCGGCCGGCGGCAGGAGCCGCACACCCTGATCACCGGGGTCCTCGCGGCCCCGCCTCCCTCCCGCCTCGCCTGGCGCCCCACCCGTCCCCCCTCCGGGTGGGGCGCATTCATGCGCGCAGGCCGGGCCATGAAGGAGGGGTCCGGTCCAAGGCGCCCGTCAAGGGCCCCAGCCTGTCGCGCCCCCGCAACCCCCCGCGCCCGCCCCGTCCGGCGCGCCTGCAACGATCTGGGCGTACGCTTCGCGCGATGCGGTCACATCACCTCCCGCTGTCTTGGCGTGCGGGCAGCAGCTCATCTGATCGTGGCTGAGCTCACGCCTGCGCGGCGGGAGCTCCCGCCCATGCCCCGGCACGTCATCAAGGCCACCGACCTCGGGGCCACCGCCGTGCTGCGGCTGGGGGCGCTGACGCTCGTGGCCGACCCCTTCGGCGACGTCCGCCCGGACTCGCGGGGCCTCGGGCTGTACCTGGGCGACACACGGGTCCTGTCCACGCTGTCGGTGCTGGTGGACGGTCGCCGCCCCACGCTGCTCGAGCCGGATCTCGGCGGCCAGGAGCGCGGGGTCATCCAGATGACGAACCCCGAGCTGCGCGACGACCCGACGCAGCGAGCCAACTCGCCGACGCTGGCCACCCAGTCGCTCGGCATCCGGCGCGACCGCTCCCTCGCGAGCGACGGCCTGCACGAGCGGCTGTCCATCGCGAACTACACGCTCGCCCACCAGGAGCTCACGGTCGACCTCATGCTCGACGTGGACGGCGCGGACATCTTCGAGATCCGCGGCTACGCCCAGAGCGACCACGGCGAGCTGCTTCCGATCGCGGTGACCGAATCCGGGCCCGTGTTCACCTACGTGGGCCGGGACGGGCTGGCGCTGCGCACGAGCGTCCACCTCGACCCGCCCCCGGACGCCATCGTCCAGGCGCCCGGCGGCAGCGATGCCTCGGTGCGGGCCAGCTGGCGGATCGTGATCGACCCCGGCGAGGCCGTGAACCTCGGCTGGCAGGTGTCCTCCGAGTGGGCGGAGGTTCCGGGCGCGGCGGAGGCGCCGCCGATGTCCGAGCGCCTCGAGGCGCGGCGCACCGCAGACGGCGCGGAGACGTCGATCCCCACCCGGTTCGAGTCCGACGACGAGCTGGTCAACCTGATCTTCGCCCGCGGGCTGGCCGACATCCGCCTCCTCGAGACGGGCGGCCCGGGCCGCGACGAGTCGTTCATCGCCGCCGGCGTCCCGTGGTTCGCCACCCTGTTCGGGCGCGACGCGCTCATCACCTCGCTGTTCATGCTGCCGGTCCTGCCGGACATGGCGCGGTCCACGCTCGAGGTCCTGGCCAGGCGCCAGGCGGTGGTCCGCGACGACTGGCGGGACGCCGAGCCCGGCAAGATCCTCCACGAGCTGCGCACGGGCGAGATCGCCCGGATCGGGGCCCTGCCGTTCACGCCCTACTACGGGACCGCCGACGCCACGCCGCTGTTCCTGATGCTCCTCGCGGAGACCCACGCGTGGACGGGCGACGACGCGCTCGTCGACCGCCTGTGGCCCAACGTCCTCGCCGCCCTCGAGTGGCTGCGCGGGCCGGCGATGACCCGCGGGTTCGTCCGCTACGAGTCCCGCTCGGCGCGCGGGCTCCGGAACCAGGGCTGGAAGGACTCGCACGATTCGGTCCGCGACCGCAAGGGCGGGGTCGCCGAGCCGCCCATCGCGCTGATCGAGGTCCAGAGCTACACGATCGCCGCGTTCCGGCTGATGGCGCTCCACGCGACGCGGCGCGGCGAGCACGACCTGGCCGCAGAACTCGAGACGGCGGCGAATGACCTTGCGGCCCGCCTCGAGGACGCCTTCTGGCTGCCGGACCTCCAGCGCTACGCGATGGCGCTCGACGGCGACGACCGTCCGGCCGACGCGCTCGCGAGCAACGTCGGGCACGGGCTGTGGACGGGTGCGCTCGACGTCGGCCGCGCAGCGGCCGTGGCGCGAGACCTGTCGGGACCGCGGATGTCGTCGGGCTGGGGGCTCCGGACGCTCGCGCAGGGGCAGCCCGGGTACAACCCGCTGGGCTACCACCTGGGCACGGTGTGGCCGCACGACACGGCGATCGCGGTGGCCGGGCTCAAGCGCTACGGGTTCGCCGCCGAGGCCGCGGAGCTGGCGACGGGGCTGCTCGACGCGGCCCGACACCTCCCGCTCTTCCGGTTCCCGGAGCTGTTCTGCGGGTTCCCGCGCGCCGAGACCGGGGTGCCCGTGACGTACCCCGTCGCCTGCGCGCCGCAGGCCTGGGCGGCCGCGACCCCGTTCATGCTCTTCCGGTCCCTGCTGGGGCTCGAGGCCGACGCGCCGGGGCGCGAGCTGCGGATCATCCGGCCCACCCTGCCCCACCCGCTGCGCAAGCTCGTCATCGCCGGGCTGCGCGTGGGCGACGCCGAGGTGGACCTGCTCTTCCAGTCCTGGCGCGGGACCACGGGCGCCGAGGTGCTGCGCCGGCGGGGCGACCTCTCGATCGAGGTGCGCCTCTAGCGGACGCGCCGGGCAGGATCGCCGCTCCGCCGCCGACGCAGCGGGCCCTCGCGCCAGCCCCGACGGACGGGCCGCGCGGCGTGCCGTCGCAAACGCCTCGCAAGCAGCGTGATAGCCCGCCCTTGTCCAAGCCATAGGCGGCAGCAATGCGCCGCGGCGGATGCTCAGGAGCAGACCGAACGTCGCCGGTCCTCGGCGGCCCACTCGACGAGGTGTCGCCATGCTCTTCTTCACCAGCGGCCGGACCCGAACGCTCCGCCGCTCGCGCCACGACCCGAGCTCCTGGCTGCCCGCGGACACGTCGGTCGACCCTGAGCAGGCGATGAAGGACGCCGGGACCGCCGTCAGGCGTGCCGGCGAGGACATCGCCGAAGCGGCCCGCCAGACCGGCGAGGACATCGCCGAAGCGGCCCGCCAGATCAGCGTCGAGGCCGTGCGCCAGATCCGCTTCAACACGGCGGCCGCGAGCGCCGACGCGAAGCGGCAGATCCGGGCGAACGCCAAGGCCACCCGGGCCGAGGCGAGGCGTCAGATCCGGAACAACGTCAGGGCGGTTCGCGCAAACGCATCGGCCGTCCCCGACGATCTGCTCCCCGCGGGCCGCAACGCCATCCGCAAGTCGGTTGACAGGCTCGTCCCGGGCCGGCGGAAGCGGGCCCGCCGAGGGCGGCTCCTCGGCGTGCTGGGGATGTTCATGACCGCCGGACTCACGCTGCTCGGCGTCCAGATGCTGATGGCGCGCCGGTCGAGCCGGTCGATGCGCAGGAAGGATTGGGGCCACAGCCCAGGGGGGCGGACGCCCGCGGCGGTGGGCGCTGGCGGCATGACCGGCGCCGAGACCCTCGGATCGGCCGGCGGCGCACGCACACCCGGCGCCGGCGCATCGGTTGGAGCGGACAGCACGCCCGGCGCGCCGGGCCTGTCCGCAGCCGCCACGACGGGTCTGCCGAAGCCCACGGGCCTGCCGAACGCCGTGAGCCCCTCAGACCAGGGCGGTTCTGCCGGCCGCCACCCGCCCGCGGACCTGCCGCCGGACGCGTCCACCGAGGCGGGCACGTTCGACCGCGACGCGGGCATCCGCGCGGCCAGCGAGGGCATGGAGCCGCCCGAGCCCCTGGTGCCGGGCGCTCCGCCGTCCGAGACCGCCGACGAGATGTAGCGAGCGCGGTCGAGGAGGCAGCACGGGCGCGAACGCGGAGGTCGACGATGGACGTTGACGGGACGGCGATCGGCGGCATCATCGTGCCACCCTCGGAGACGGACCACGCCCACGAACTCGCGAACGGCACGATCCGGCGCGGTTTCGGCGGCGACAGAGACCGGCTGCGGCGCTTCGTCGCAGCGCTGGTGTCGGCCCTCCCGGCGGGCACGATGGTCGCCCTCCGGGGCAGCGCGGTCGCCGGCCGGTCCTTCCGCACGGGGGCGCCATTCGACGCCCAGGGCCCGGGCACCAGCGACCTCGACATCGTCCTGCTCGGCGAGACCGTCCGCGACCTGTTCAGCGAGGAGGCGCAGTACGTCGGCGGCATCAACACGGTCCCGGCGTCCGACGCCGCTCCCTGGGTCGCCCCGATGCTCGAGTCGGCCCGTCGCCGGGCGCAGGCGATCGCGCGCCGCCCGGTGAGCATCCAGGCGCAGGCTCCCTGGTTCCTTGAGCTGCGCGCCCGGATCCAGAGGCAGCCCTACGTGATCCTGGCGCCCGACGGTTGACCCTCCGACTCGTCAGCTACAACATCCGCAAGGGGGGCCGAAGGCGGAGCCGCCTGATCAGCGAGGTTCTCCGCCAGCTCGACCCCGATCTCGTCGTGCTCCAGGAGGCCATCGACCCCGGGGTCGTGGTCGAGGTCGGCCACGAGATCAACGCCCACGTGGTCCTCGCGGCGCCAGGGCGCTCGGTGGCGGTGCTCAGCCGGATGGGCGAGCTCGAGGCCTCCTGGCACCGCGGCTCGCACGGTCCCCGCTACGCCGAGGTCCGCCTCCCCTCGATCGACGCCCGACTGCTGGGCCTGCACCTCACCGCGGGGCTGTCGGGACGCGGCGAGCGGCGCCGGGCGCGAGAGGCAGAGCAGATCCTCGCGACCGTCGCGGGCGGCTCCGGGGCTGCGGCGTGCGTCGTCCTCGCCGGCGACTTCAACGCGGTGGCGCCCGGCGACCTGCCGGCCGTCCGCCGTCTGCCGACGTGGATCCGCATCCTGCTCCGGGTCGACGGCGGCATCTCGACCCGCGTCATGCAGCGGCTCCTGGCCGCGGGGTTCATTGACGCGTACCGGCGCCGGAACCCCGACGCGCCGGGCGCGACCGTCCCGTCGGACGCACCCGCGGTCCGGCTCGACTACTTCCTCCTCGGCTCGGACGTCGCGCCGCGTCTCGTCGAGTGCCGCGTCGCGGTGACGGACCCGGTCCTGCTCGCCGCGGCGTCGGACCACCTGCCGATCATCCTGGAGCTGACGACGGAGCCGCCACCCGAGCCGCCCGGCGACGAGCGCGAGGACGCAACAGATCAGCAACGAGACGGGCCCGCGCCCGGAAACCCCCGCAACGGCGAGCGCGCGACGATGCGCCCATGACGGCACTCGACGTCGGACTCCTGCTGCTCGGCCTCGTGACCGGGCTGACCCTCGCCGGGCACGGCGCCCAGAAGGCGTTCGGGTGGTTCGGCGGACCCGGGATGCAGGGCTGGACGAGCGCCGTCGCCGGGATGGGCTTCTACCCGGCCGCCCCCTTCGCGACGGTCGCGATGCTGGCCGAGCTGCTGGGCGGGCTGGGTCTGGCGTTGGGCTTCCTGACCTCGGTCGCGGCCGCGATCATGGTGGCGCAGTCCATCGTGATCATCTTCCACGTCCACTGGCGGCACGGCTTCTGGAACACCGAGCGCGGGATCGAGTACCCACTCCTGATCGGCGTGGTTGCCGTGTTCCTCGGCGTGGTCGGCCGGGGGATGCTCAGCGTTGACGGCCTGCTCTCGTCGCCGCTCCGGTTCCTCAACGCGAGCCTCACGCCGGCGCACTCCGTGGTGCCGTCGCTGACCGTTCGGGTCGCGCTGCTGCTGGTCGGGGCCATCGCGGGCTCGCTCACCCTGGCAGCACCTCGGCTGGCGCGGGCGCTGCGGTCGCCTGACAGGGTGGGCAAGCGCGGTGCTGCTCGGTGAGCCTGGGCGAGCTCCGGATCGATCCGCACGTCGCCCGTGCCCTCGGCGGCGAGGGGGTCACGGCAGGGGTCGAGCTCGACGAGGTGACCGTGGCGCTGACGCCGTCCCGGCTCCTGGTGGCCGACCCGCAGCGCCTTCGGCTCGACGTCCCGCTCGCCGAGCTGCACCGAGTCCAACTCGTGGTCGAGAGCGACCGGCCCGGGCTGCTCACGTTCGTCCCGGTGAATGACCGTTATCCGGCCGTGCTCGTCATCGTGCCGCGCGAGCGGTTCGAGGAGGCGGGCGAGGTGGTGATGGCCATCGGGCGCGTGGTGGCGAAGCGGGGATGACGACGTTCGAGGTGGATGAGCAATGACCGTGCAAGACCAGATCAATCAGGCCCTCGGCACCATTGGCGGCCTCGTGGGGTCCATCGTCGGCACCCCGGGCGTCCAGGACGGCCTCCATCTCGCGCTCTGGGCCATCATCATCCTGTGGTTCGTGACGGTCCTGTGGGCCTTCCGGGATGCCCGCGCGCGGAGCCACAACTGGCTGGTCGCCCTGGGAGCGCCGACCGGCATCGCCCTCGCAACGCCAGCGGCGTTTCCATTGGCCCTCTTCGTCTGGCGGATCCTGCGGCCCGCGCCGACAATCGCCGAGGCACGCGAGCAGCAGCTGACCATCGACGCCCTGCTCGCCTCATCCCACCGGCCCACCTGTCTGGGCTGCGGTTCAAAGGTGAACGCCGAGTGGCGTCGCTGCCCGTGGTGCCGCACCTGGCTGCAGGCCTCGTGCCCTCGCTGCCAGCGGCTTGTTGAGTTGGGCGCCGCGGTGTGCCCGTGGTGCGTGCTGGACCTGGCGCCCGGGGCACTCGTCGCGCAGGAGGCCCGCCAGGCGATGGTTCCAGCGATCGCGGCTTCGGCGGCGACGGTCCCAGTGAGGGACCCCGCGGTCCTCGAGCCGACCTGGGCCACGATGCCGATCCAGCTGCCGAGGCACGACGACGGCCCCCTGATGCCGCCGGCGCCCTCCCCGGCGGCCTCCGCGCAGCCAGCGGCTGCACCGGAGCGCGTTGCAGCTGCCACCCCCGCCCGGCCGAGTCGGTCGCGCCGACCGCATGGTCGCCCAGGCGCCTCGGATCTCCACCGGCAGCCCGAGGAGCCCGCTCCCAGCACCGCGCTCTGGTAGGCAGGGCCCTCCTCGGCATCGGGGCGCAGCGCAAGACGCGTGTTATCCGATGCCGGCCTGCCGCTCGGTCGACCGCAACCGGCGCCGAACGAGACTGGGAAGCGTCACTAATGACGGGGAGGCCACGCGATGACCGAGCCGATGCCGACCGGCGGCACGTCCGTGGGCAGGGCCCCTTGCCCCTCCACGTAGGCACGTCGGGCTTCGACTATCCGGAGTGGGCCGGCCGGATCTACCCCCGACGACTCCCGGCGGGCGAGCGGCTGGCGTTCTACGCCACGCTGTTCCCCGCGGTCGAGCTCAACTCCACGTTCTACCGCCTGCCGACGAGAAAGCAGTGCGAGCGGTGGGCCGGGCAGGTCCCGCCCCAATTCCGGTTCGCCGTCACGGCATCGCGCTACCTGACGCACGTGCTGCGGCTGCGCCAGCCGGACGAGGCGGTGGAGCGGATGCTGGAGCGCATCGAGCCGCTGGGCGACCGCCTCGGGCCCGTGCTCGTGCAGCTGCCGCCCGACCTGCCCGTGGACGCGGGGGCGCTCGACGCCACGCTCACCGCCTTCGACGCCTCCGCCCCGCCCGCGCTGCACGTCCGGGTCGCCCTCGAGCCACGCCACGAGAGCTGGTTCGCGGCCGATGTCGAGGCGATCCTGCGCGACCATGGCGCCGCCCTCTGCCGGGCGGACCGTCGCGGCGAGCGATCCCCGGAGTGGCGCACCGCCGACTGGCGCTACATCCGGATGCACGAGGGCTCGGCGGTCCCCGCGGGCTGCTACGACTCAAGCGACCTCGCCGCCCTCGCCACGCGGCTCGCCGAGGAGGGCACCGGCACCACAGGCGACTGGGTCTTCTTCAACAACGACGGCCACGCCTGCGCGCCCGCCAACGCCCGCACGTTCAGCCGCCTGGCCGACCGCGCGGGCTTCGAGGTCCTGGCGCCGACCTGAGTTGTGCATGCCGACGGGTTCATGGCTCGACATGCGATGAAACCCGCCACCGGCGCCGGCTCGTGGCCCATGGCGGCACGATCCGATCAAAGGCGCGCGCCTCCCCGTCCCGGGTCGTGGCGCTTCATGGCATGGCGTGCGACGGTGCGATGGGTCGCGCGCGAATCGGCGGCATGGCGGCGACACCTGAGCCCTCGGCCCTCACGGGCCGGCCGAGCAGCGGCCACTCGCCCCGGATCCTCACACGGGCGCGCACGGTCGAGCCAGGCGGCCGTCCTCTGCTACCATGCCGGCCGTGAACCGCGCGACCGGCTCCACCGCCCGCCCTCGGCACCACCTGGGCTGGCGCGGAGTTGGTCCCGGTGTTGACCCATTGTCGGGGTCTGCGCAGGGGTAGATGGGGCCCTCGGGCCCGCACTCGGCACGGTTTCACGCACGGACACCAGTGGGTCGGTCGGGCAGGTGGTGAGCCCAAGGGTCTGTAAAACCCTCGCCTTCGGCTGTGGCAGTTCGATTCTGCCCCGGCCCACCAGCACTCTCCTGGGCACGACGCCGGCCGCCGCCGGCGCCGGGACCGGCCCCCAGGGGGCCTTTCGCGACCCGGTCCTGACGATACGGGCCGCCGCGCCCCCGGTCAACGGGAGGTGTGTACGCGTCGCGTGTACGTTCCGCGCCGGGGGCCGGGGCGGGGCGGGGCGGTCGTCGCCCGGTGGCAACGCCGGCGGCAATGGGCCGGCCCGCACCTCAGGATGGCTCCGGCGGGCGGGAGCTGGTCGTCCACTGGATCGGCGAGGAGCGGCGACGAGCCAGGGCTGATCTCAAACCGACCCACCTCACTGTCCCGACGCGCGTGCGAGGCCGTCGCAGATTCGTTGGCACAACTCGACACGTGGCGTACAGTTGTGCGCATGAGCTCGATGCGGGACTGGGCGCTGGCGCTGCCCTCGCAGGGTCGCTTCACCTTCACGACCGCCGAGGCGCGAGCGGCGACCGGCGCGGCATCCAACGCCGCCGTCGCGGCGGCCCTCGACCGGGCAGAGGCCGACCGGCTCATCGCCTCGCCGGTGCGCGGCTTCCACGTCGTGCTGCCCCTGGAGGACCGGGGAACCGGGACGCCGTCCTGGCGGCTGTTCCTCGACCCACTCCTGACGCACCTCGGCCTTCCGTACTACGTGGGGCTGCTGACCGCTGCGTCGATCCACGGCGCGTCGGGCCAGGCGGCGCAGGTGGTCCAGGTGGTGGCTCCCCGTGCGAGGCGACCGGTCCGGGTCGGCCGGCTCGTCATCGAGTTCGCCGTGCGTCGCACCGCGGCGCGGGCGCCGGTGACGCTTGTCACGACGCCGTCGGGGAGGATGCGCGTCGCGACCCCCGAGCTCGTCACCCTCGACGTCGTCCGGTACCCGGCCCGAGCCGCGGGCTGGGACAACGTCGCGACGGTGCTCCGGGACCTCGCGCCCTCGCTGCGCCGGGCGGGCATGCGCGAGGCGCTCGCCGTCGAGCCCGCAACGCCCGAGCTCCAGCGCCTTGGGCACCTCCTCGAGCGGGCCGGCGGGGGACCGGTCCTCGCCGCGCTCGATGCCGAGCTCGCGACGCGGCGGGTGGGCTGGGTCCAGTTGACGCCCGGGGAGCCTGGTGCGGTCGCCACGGCGGCGCGCGACCCGCGCTGGCACGTGCTCGTCACCGCGGAGCCCGAGGCCGACTGACCGGTGTTCCCCCAGGCCGACATCGTCCGATGGCGCGACGTGGCGCCGTGGGCCGACGACAACGACGTCGAGCAGGACCTCGTGATCACCCTCGCCCTGTTCGACATCTTCCGCGACGAAGGCTCCAAAGCGGCGCTCGCGTTCCGTGGCGGGACGGCGCTGCACAAGCTGCACCTGGCGCCGGCCGCGCGCTACTCGGAGGACATCGACCTCGTCCAGCGCGAGCCGGGACCGATCGGCCCGACGCTGTCGCGGCTCCGCCGCGTGCTCGAATGGATCGGCCCCGCGCGCTCGGACACCGGCGAGCACCCCAGGGTCACCTTCCGCTTCGAGACCGAGACCGGCGCGACGCGGAAGGTCAAGGTCGAGATCAACAGCCACGAGCACTTCGGCCACGTCCTTCCGCGCCTGTATGCCGTCCCGAACCTGCCGGTGGCGAACAGCGCCGCCATCCCGACGTACGGGCTGGACGAGCTCCTGGCCACCAAGCTCCGCGCCCTCTACCAGCGCAGGAAGGGCCGCGACCTGTTCGACCTGTGGTGGGCGCACCAGCAGGCGGACCCGGATCCCGCGCGGATCGTCGCGATCCTCGGCGAGTACCAGGCCGCCGCCGGCCGCCCGATGATCCGGTCGGGCGAGCTGCGGGCGAACCTGGCGGCCAAGCGCGTGCCGTCGTTCCTCGAGGAGGTGCGGCCGCTGCTCCGGCCGGGCGTCGCCTACGATCCGGTCGTGGCGCTCGACTGGGTGGAGGAGACCTTCATCCAGTTGCTCCCCTGACGCCGGCCGGTCCGGTCACGCGCATCGGCAGGGGCCACCGCACCGGGACAAAGAGGTCGGTCGTGGGGGCTCGCCTCCTCTCGCCCCGACCATTTCGACCTCATCAGGTCCAAACGCCTCGGCCAGGCCGTGGTATCGGGCCTCCGGCGTCGGCTCCACCCAGACGCGGTCGACCCCCAGCACCCCGATCCGCTCGAACAGCGTGACCGCGAGCGCGCGCCGGTCCTCCGGGTCCGCGTCCCGCCACCACTCGGGCAGGTGCTCCAGATACCCCCAGACCTCGTCGGTTGACAGCGCCGGGCGCTCCAGGTCTGAAGGGTTCAACAATCCGAATCACGCCGCCCGGCGATAGTCGTGGATCAGGCCGCCGAGCACGTCCCTCCGTTCGACCAGGGTTGGGGTCGCCCCCGGAACCTGGGCTGGTCGGATGCCGGCCGGCACGGCCAGGCCCAGTCCCCGATGCGGCCTCTCGTCGACGTAGTGCGCGACGTGCGCCCCGGGCACCCGCTCGAGGTGCCGACGCCCGTGGACCAGGACGTGGTCGAGGCACTCGCGGCGCGCGGTCCGCACGAACCGCTCTGCGAAGGCATTCGCCCGAGGTGACCGAATCGGCGGGAGCTCCTTCGTCTACGGGGATCGCTTGTACCAGTGTGGGAGGACCCGAATCGGGAAACTGAACCCTTCACGCTCCGGACCTATGTCGAGCACTACAACCGGCAGCGCCCGCATCGCGCCCTCGGCCTCGCCTCACCGCTCGCAACGGCCGGGGAGCCGATCCCGGTCAACCCGCACGATGTCCACTCCCTGATCGTCACCAAGGTAACGAGCAGCGAGATCTGCATGACGTACCACTCGAACGACACGCTCAACCGGCCGCTATCGGAACTGCAGAGCCTGTGGGCCGGTGACTGGTTCTATTCGTATCGGACGTAGTGCCTTGTTGCGGCACTTGATGGCGGCGGTCGGGCTGGTCCTGATCGTCGCCGCCTGCTCGATCCTTCCGTCGGCCTCCACGCCAGCCACGGGACAGGCCGCCCGGGATCGTGTGGTCACCGACTATCTCGCGGCGTTGGGAAACCGCGATTCGACCGCCATCGCCGCCATGGTGTCCCCCCGCGTCAACGCATCGGTCGACATCGCCAATGCCATCCGCGACTACGGGGGCATTCGACTTCACGACGTGAAGGTGGCTTGGCAGAGCGAAGTCGAATGGGCGTACGCGGTTGCGACCATGACCGGCACTGCCGACGACGGCACCGCCTACGAGATCCGGGTGCCGATGTCCTGGGTTGACGGCGCCTACGACCTGGCGCTGGGCGAGGCGCCCTCGACCGGCGGAGCGGCGTCGCCGGAGAGCCCGGTCCCCTGATTGACCAGAGGGCGAGCTCCGACCG
>JAJYMP010000512.1 GCA_021786915.1 Chloroflexota bacterium | reverse complement strand
AGGTGACGTCGGCGTGGACGATCTTCTTGGGCTTGAACACCTGGGCGAGCTTGTCGAGGCGCGGGTCGGGCACCTTGACCACGCCCACGTTGAGCTGGAGGCCGCCGTAGCCGCCGGTCTCGGCGTGGCCCCGGGTGAGCGTGTTGAACACGGTGGTCTTGCCGCACCCGGCAAGCCCGACGATCGCGATCTGCATACGCTGATGCTACCGGGCGCGGCACGCCTCCCGATGCGCGACAGCCAAGTGACCGCCGGCGCGGTGGTCCCGTGCCACCAAATCGCACGGGATCGGCACCGACGACCCGGTTTCGGTGGTCCTGCGTCACCAATCGCGCGCGCTGGTGGCCTGCAGGCGCCATTCCGGCAGGAGCGAGGCGCCGCCGATGGCGTTTCGGTGGCCCGCGGGCAACATTCCGGCAGGAGCGAGGCGCCGCCGACGGAATTTGGTGGTCCTGCGCCACCACCCGCCGCCCGGAAGCCACTCGCCCGCCGGGAAGCGCTCAGTAGCCCGCGTTCGGGTCCACGACGTTGGCGAGCGGCTCCCCTGCGGCGTAGCGCCGCAGGTTGTCCGCGAACAGCCCCACGGAGCGGTCGAGCACGCGCGTCGAGGACCACGCCGTGTGCGGCGTGATGATCAGGTTGGGCACGGCGTAGAGGGGCGACGTGGGCGGCAGGGGCTCCTCGAGGAACGTGTCGAGCACAGCGCCGCCGAGGCGGCCCTCGCGCAGCGCGCGGGTCAGCGCCCGCTCGTTCACGAGCTCGCCGCGGGCGACGTTGATCACCCAGGCGCCGGGCTTCATGTGGGCGATGGCCTCGTCCGAGATGATCCCGCGCGTGCCCTCGGTGAGCGGCGCCGCCAGCACCACGAAGTCGCACTCGGCGAGCATCTCGGGCAGCTGCCCCGGCGGCAGGACGCGATCGAGCATCAGCGTGCCGAGGAACGGCTCGTCGCCCGCCCCGTCCGACGCGTCGGAGCCCGCTTCGGGCCGCCGTCGCGTCGCCATCACCCGGCAGCCGAACGCCGTCGCCAGGGCGCCCACGGCGCGCCCGATGGAGCCGAGGCCGACGATCCCCACAGTGACGTCCCGCAGCTCCCGCGCCTCGAGCGGCTGCCAGGTGTGCTCGGCCTGGAGCTCGAGCAGCTGCGGCAGCCGTCTCGCCGCAGTGAGGATCATCATCAGCACGTACTCGGCGATCGGCCGACTGAACACGCCGCGGGCATTCGTGATGACGAGGCCCCGGGCGCGCGACGCCGGGGTCAGCACGCGCTCCACGCCCGCCGTCGCCGAGTGCACCCAGCGCAGCGCCGGCGCCCGCCCCAGGACCCGGTCGAACACCTCGGCCGGCAGCCGCCCCCGGAGCATCACCTCCACGTCGTCGAGCGGTCCGTCCGGGTGCCCGTCGAAGCCCATCGTGACCAGGCGCGCCCCCGGCGCCGCCGCCCGGATCACGTCGAGGTCGCGGGTCCGGTAGCGGGCGGCGAGGATCGGGGTGAGCGCGATCGCCGCCGGGGCGCCGCCCGGGCCCGAGCCGGGTCCCGGCGCCTTCGGGCCCGCGTTGGGCATACCGTCCGTCCCCGTCACGCCATCTCTCCCTGGCCCCCTCGAACCACCACGCGGCGTACCCACGCCGCGGGGTGGTTCATCTCGTCTGGCGTCGGCAGCGTCTCCGGCCCGTCCCACAGCCGGTGCAGCGCCTGCGGCCCGGCGATCCGCTCGATGCCCGCCACGAACTCCTCGCCCCGTCGGTACTGCTCCATCTTGAGGTCCAGGCCGGTGATCCGGAGCATGGCACGCTCGAACGGCGTGCGGTTGGCGCGCCGGCCGTGGAACCGCGCCGAGATCCGCGCGTGGCCCGGCACGAGGTCGCGGCCGACGGCGTCCATCACGTGGTCGCTGAAGCCCTCGAGCAGGCTCATCACCGCCTGCGTCTCGCGGAACAGCTGGCGTTGGTCGTCGGTCATCAGGCGCTCGAGCCAGTGCTGGTCGTCGCGGCGGCCCTCGCCCCGGAGCGAGGCCCCGAGCTGGCGCACCGCGTCGCGGCCAAGGTCGGACGCGTCGTCGGAGAACATCGAGACCTGCCGCTCGAGGCGCGACGCGAGGTACGGCCGGAGCCAGGGGTGCGCCTCGAACTCGAACGCGTGCGTGGTCTCGTGGAGCGCGATCCACGTCCGGAACGGCTCCAGCGGCACGTCCATCGCCCTGGCGGTGGCGCGGATGTTCTCCTCGACGAACAGCAGGCGCCCGGGCGCCGCCTCCGCCGAGATGAGGGCGAGGTCGTACTGGCCGAGCACGCGCTGGCTCATGAACCCGAGCAGGACGCCCAGCTGCGTGGTGGTCACCCAGCGGTTGGCGAGCGTCATCGCCGCCTTGCCCAGGCCGGCGCCCGGCGGCAGCAGCTGGTCGAGCAGGCCCAGCTCGAGCCGGCCCATGAGCGCAGCGAACGCCGCCGTGTTGGCGGCCACCCACCCGCCGCGGTCCACCACCGCCACCCGGTCGACCACGCCCGGCAGCCGCACGCCGAGGTGCGCCTCGAGCGCGGGGACCACGTCGGCCATGGCCGACGCGTAGGAGGGCTCCGCGGCACGCAGCTCCCACGGCTCGAGCGCGCCCGGCGCCGATCGCAGGCGCGCGGTCGCGACGCGCTCGACGCGGTCCCAGTCAACGAGCCCG
>JAJYMP010000698.1 GCA_021786915.1 Chloroflexota bacterium | reverse complement strand
GCCGGACCGCGGTCGTGGGGATCTTCCCGACGCGGGCCTCGGTCCTGCGCCTGGTCGGCATGATCCTCGCCGAGCAGGACGACGAGTGGCAGGACGGCCGGCGCTACTTCCGGCCCGAGACCCTCGCGCTCATCGATGCCGAACCCGAGGTCGAGGAGGTGGTGCCAGCGCTGCTCATGGCGAGCTGACCGATCAGACGCGAGGATGCGTTGCGCCTGCTGTTACACCACGTGCTGGGACTTGACCCACCGCGCCGTCGCCGACCGCGAGCATCGGCGCCTCCAGACCGCGGTCGCGCAGGTCGCGCAGGACGTCGGCCCAGGACGCCGTGCTCTCGCGGTAGCCGAGTTCCATCGCCAGGAGCTCCTTGCGCCCGTCGGATCGGGCACCGATCACGACCAAGAGGCAACTGTGCTCGACCTCGGTGCCGACGCCGAGATAGATGCCGTCTGACCAGATGTAGAGGTAGCGCTCGGAGAGCGGCCGGGTCCGCCAGACCGTGTACTCGGCCCGCCAGTCCTCCTTGAGCCGCAGGATCGTCGACGAGCTGAGTGGTGCCCGCGATCCGAGCAGCTCGCGGAAGGCCGGCTCGAAGTCGCCCGAGCTCATGCCCTCGAGGTAGAGGCGGGCAAACAGGCGCTGGGTCGGGTAGGTCAGGCTCCGACCCCTCGGCAGGATGGAGGAACGGAAGGGCGGGATGTGGCCCGGCGTGTCGGCCACCCGCGGCGGCCGGACCTCGACCGACCAAGTGCCGATGCTGATCTCGCGCTCGCGGGCGTAGCCGTTGCGATAGCCGCTGAAGTCGTCCTCGACGCGGTCGTAGCGGCGCCGGCCGAGATAGGCGTCGACCTCGGAGTGGAGGGCCCGCTCGAGCATCCGACGGGCACCCTCACGAGCCAGCTCTTCGAGGGTCTCGGCGATCTCGACCTGGCCTGTCGGGACGAGCGGCTCGGACGACTCCGCAGCGGTCTCGCCTGGGCTCGAATCGTTCGGCGTGTCGGCGAGCCCGAGGGCTGGTGGGACGTGGTACGGTTCGGCCACGGCGTCTCCTTCTGGGGCTTGAATAACACCGGAAGGGTACGCCGCTTCTTCATGCCCGCTGGCGCCGGCGGATGCGCTCGACGGAGAGGGCGCCGTTGTCCGAGCCGGTCTCAGCCGTTTCCACACAACCTGAGGCTAGCTCCGACTACTGCACGGCCGCGATGTACGGCCGCAACAACACAACTGGCTCGCTCATCATCATCACCGCCGGCCATTGCGTGTACGACTTGGCCTCCAACACCACCTGGTACAACGGGGCCAACCTCGTCGGCCAACAGTACTCGTGGATCTTCGGGCCCGGCGGCGACCTCGGAGAGATCCGTGTCATCGCCAACGACTCCGGGTCTCGGAACCGGGTAATGAGAAGCACGCCGAGCGACTGGGTGAACATCGGCTATGAGAAGCCGATCAGTCAGCAGGTCATCGGGACGAGCGTATGCCGAAGCTCTGCAGTGTTGCCTAACTGGAACTGCGGCACCATCGGCGCAACGGATCAGACGCTGTTGGTCTGCAGTCAGGATGGGGCCAACTGCCGCAACGTGTCCCATCTCTGGCGCATGAGCTTCACATCGAGCCCGGGCGCGAGCGGCGGTCCGACGCTGTACGGGTCCACGATCTTCGGAGTGGTGTCGGCCAAGAACCCGTCGTACACCTGGTACGTCCCGACGGAGTACATGACGTTCGCCGACGTGTGCCTCACGACGGAGTGTTGAGACTGTCGGTGACCGACTGCGTGCGGGCGCAGAAGCAGGGGCTCGGCCTGCATCCGCGCTGGCCGATCACGCGCGGCCGGCTCGTTGCCACTGCCGCACTGGCGCTCGCACTGGCGGCGTGCGCCCCGAGCCCGCCGGCGACAGGCACGGGCGGGCCCGTCGCGGCTACCACCCCTCCAGCAGAGAACAGCCCCGTGGCGCCGGGGACGCTTCTCACCTGCGGCGGAACGAGGACGTTCGCCGCGGCGGCGCTCGCCAACCCGACCGGAATCGAGCGCAGCGCAGGTCCGGCGTTCGATGCGCTGCGCGAGGCGCTGCGGGCATTCGGCAGCCAGTTCGAGGGCTCCGCTGGATGGACGTGGCGCCTCGTCGCGGAGGATTCTGCTGGTGCCCTGTTCCTGGCGCGGCGACATGCCGCAGGCGCCGTGCCGTGGGTCCAGGTCGAGGTCCAATGGTCGGGCGGGCGGATGCGACCCGTGTCGATGGGAGACTGCGCGCTTCGTTCGGTGCTGGGGCGCGACCTCGCGCCCGGCACGTGGATCCTCGACCCGGACTCCGGCGCCCCGAGCCCGGAGGCATCGGAGCTTCGCGTCCTCGTCTGGGACGGGTCGTGTGATCAGGGCCCGCGCGTCCTGGGTCGGTTGCTGCCTCCCGTGATCGAGTACCGGAGCGATGCCGTCGTCGTCACGCTCGCAGCGCGGCGGGTGGATGGGGTTCTCGCGTGCCACCAGCCCGCTGGCACGCCCATGACGATCTCGCTCGAGGAGGCCATTGGAGGTCGCCGCCTGCTGGACGGGAGCCGCTTCCCTCCGGCTCCGCCGAGCCAGCCCTGACCGGCTGTCGGGATCGGCCGGCGCAATCGGCGTAGTGTGACGGCGGAGGTGCCGTCCCGATGCCCGAGCCCGTCGCGTTCTTCGCCG
>JAJYMP010000679.1 GCA_021786915.1 Chloroflexota bacterium | reverse complement strand
CTCCGGGCCTGCATCCGACCACGAGGAGGAACCGCACACCGATGGCTCGCACCGGCGACCCGATCCCTCGCACCAGCAACCCGAAGCTGACCTCGTGGGTGGAGGAGGTCGCAGCGCTCACCACGCCCGACCGGGTCGAGTGGTGCGACGGCTCCGTCGAGGAGTACGACCGTCTCTGCCAGCTGCTCGTCGACCAGGGCACCTTCACCAGGCTGTCCGACGCCAAGCGCCCGCACAGCTACTGGGCGCGCTCGGACCCCGGCGACGTCGCCCGGGTGGAGGACCGAACGTTCATCTGCTCCGCCACCCGGGAGGACGCCGGGCCGACGAACAACTGGCGCGATCCCGCCGAGATGCGCGCCGCGCTCACCGAGCGCTACCGGGGGTCCATGAGGGGGCGCACGATGTACGTCGTGCCGTTCTCCATGGGGCCGCTCGGTTCGCAGATCGCGCACGCCGGCGTGGAGATCACCGACTCGGCCTACGTGGCCGTGTCGATGCGGATCATGACCCGGATGGGGCAGGCGGTCCTGGACGTGCTCGGCGAAGACGGCGACTTCGTGCCCTGCCTGCACTCGGTCGGGGCGCCCCTCGAGGAGGGCCAGCCGGACGTGCCCTGGCCGTGCAACCCGGAGAACAAGTACATCGTCCACTTCCCCGAGACCCGCGAGATCTGGTCCTACGGATCCGGCTACGGCGGCAACGCGCTGCTCGCGAAGAAGTGCTTCGCGTTGCGCATCGCCTCGGTCATGGCCCGCGACGACGGCTGGCTCGCGGAGCACATGCTCATCGTGAAGCTCACCTCTCCCGCGGGCGAGACCCGGTACGTCACGGGCGCCTTCCCCTCCGCCTGCGGCAAGACGAACCTCGCCATGCTCATCCCGACGCTGCCGGGATGGAAGGTCGAGACGATCGGCGACGACATCTGCTGGATGAGGTTCGGGGCCGACGGCCGGCTCTACGCCATCAACCCCGAGACCGGCTTCTTCGGCGTCGCGCCCGGCACCAACGTGCACACCAACCCCAACGCGATGCTCTCGATCGACGCGAACACGATCTTCACCAACACGGCGCTCACCGACGACGGGGACGTCTGGTGGGAGGGCATGACCGACGAGCCGCCCGCCCACTGCACCGACTGGCTCGGCGGGGACTGGACGCCGGCCCGGGCCACGCCCGCCGCCCACCCCAACGCGCGGTTCACGGCGCCTGCCGCGCAGGACCCCGCCATCGCGCCCGAGTGGGAGGACCCCGACGGCGTCCCGATCTCGGCGATCCTCCTGGGCGGACGGCGCGCGTCCGTCGTCCCGCTCGTGCTCGAGTCCTTCGACTGGGAACACGGCGTGTTCCTCGGGTCGACCATGGCCTCGGAGACGACGGCCGCCGCGGACGGCGCGGTCGGCAGGCTGCGCCGCGATCCCTTCGCCATGCTCCCCTTCTGCGGCTACAACATGGGCGACTACTTCGCCCACTGGCTCCGCATCGGCGCGGAAGCCAAGGACCCGTCCGCACTGCCGAAGCTCTTCTACGTGAACTGGTTCCGCAAGTCCGCCGACGGCCGGTGGCTGTGGCCCGGCTACGGCGAGAACTCGCGTGTGCTCGAGTGGGTGTTCGAGCGGGCGAGCGGGCGCGGCGACGCAGTGGAGACGCCGGTCGGCCTCGTCCCGGCCCCCGGCGCCATCGACATCGAGGGTGTCGACGTGTCCAAGGAGGACATGGAGGTGCTCCTGCGCGTCGACCACGACGAGTGGCGTGCCGAGGTGGGCGCCATACGAGCGCACCTCGCCCAGTTCGGTGACCGGCTGCCCCGGCGCCTTGCCGAGCAGGTGGACGAGCTCGATAGGCGGCTCGCCTGACGCACCCGCCCCCTGCACGGGGGCGGCGGCCCGATAGCCGTACGACGCCGCCCGGCCCGACCTGATCCGGCGGATGGACGAGGATGGGGGCCGTGGCGAAGGGCGGCTCCCGGGGGTGGATCGCGCCGGTGGGGCGTGCCGCACGCCGCGGCGCCCGGTCGGCGCGGCGCCGGCTCGTGCCGGTGCTCGGCGGGCGCACCCGCACCCGGGTGATCGTCGTGCTCGCGTGCGTGCTCGCGCTGTCGAGCGCCGACACCGCGACGGTGGGAGCGGCGGCCATCGAGCTGCGCCGTTCCCTGCACATCGACACAACGGACATCGGGCTCCTCGTCGCCGTGACGTCCGTGGTCGGCGCCGTGTTCTCCCTGCCCTTCGGCGTCCTGGCGGACCGGGCGCGGCGCACGTGGCTCCTGGGCGCGTCCGTCGCCCTGTGGGCCATGGCGATGATCTGGAGCGCGACCGCGGGATCGTTCGGGGACCTGCTGCTGGCGCGGCTCGCGCTCGGCGGCGTGACGGCCGTGGCCGGCCCGGTGGTCGCGTCGCTCGTCGGCGACTGGTTCCCCGGCGGCGAGCGCGGCCAGATCTACAGCTACATCCTGACCGGCGAGCTGCTCGGAGCGGGCGCGGGGTTCGCGTTCACGGGCGACATCGCCGCGCTGTCGTGGCGGCTCGCCTTCGTGATCCTCGCCGTCCCCGCGATGCTGGTCTCGTGGGCCGTCTTCCGCCTGCCCGAACCCGAGCGCGGCGGCCGCGGGGCGCTGGCCCCCGAGCCGGGGACGCGGCCGTGGGAGGCTGCCCGGCGCGCCGAGGCCGACGAGCG
>JAJYMP010000723.1 GCA_021786915.1 Chloroflexota bacterium | reverse complement strand
TTCGCCGTGGACCTCCTGGCCTGGCAGCACGCGGCGGCCGCTCGAACCGATCCACGCGGAAGACCGGCGAAACGTCCCCGGAGATGCCAGACTTGCCCGAGGCCGTGGCACAGGTCGATCGCCTGTGACAGACAAGGTGACACACCGCTGATGTTGACTCGGGAAGTCATCTCGTAGGGAGATAGCGGTGGCGATCGGGCGCCCGACCGACGACGAAGGGGTCAGGCCGCAACTCGTCGACCACTTGCGCAACAGCGCCGGGCTGCCGGCAGGGGTCGCCGAACCGCTGAGGGCCGATCGGGTTGGCCGTCTGCTCGGTCTGCTCCACGATGTCGTCAGGTTCCGCGGAGGGTCCCAGCCCTTCCTCCGGCGCCGTGACCATCCCAGCGCAGCACCCTGGACCCAATGACCTGGCCAATGCTCTGGGGCAAGTACGGTGACGGCGCGAGTGGATATCATCCGCTCCTCTGCCATCTGCTCGACGTGCTCGCTGTCGCGGAGCTGATGTGGCGCGACATCCTCTCCAGTCGCACACGAACATGGGTCGCGCGCGACCTTCGGGTGGACGAGGATGCCGCCGGACGGTGGGTGGCTGCGCTTGCGGGTCTCCACGACCTCGGCAAAGCGTCTCCTGCTTTTCAGCTGGGGACTCTACCGGATCCCGACGGCTCACACCGCGCCGCACTCGAGCGCGGCGGGTTGCGGCCCAGTGGCGCAATCGTCCGGCAGAGGCATGATCTTCTCACTGCGCATGCGCTGCCCGGCTTGCTCGTGGAAGACCATGCGATCCCTCGCCCGCTGGCCTCGGAGCTTGGCACCATGGTCGGGGGCCATCATGGAGTGTTCCCCAGCGCGCCCGACATCATCGCAACGGGCCCGGGTTCGTCGGGCGGACCCGCATGGGACAACGCCCGCCGCGAGCTTGCGGACGTCGTCTTCCGTCTGGCCGGTGTATGCAACGCGACGCCCCCAGTTGCTCGATCCAGTCGCGTGACGATGCTCATCGCGGGCCTCGTCAGCGTCGCCGACTGGATCGGATCGAACGTCGACTATTTCCCGTATGCGGTGCCCCCACACGCCGATCCCCTGGGAGGGATCGACATCGACGCGTATGCGGCTGCCGCCCGGGCCCGCGCCACCGACGCCCTCGATCGGCTCGGCTGGCGAGCGATCCCGCGAAGGGCCAACCACGTCTCGTTCCACGCGATGTTTGGCCGTGCGCCGCGGCCGCTCCAGGTGGTCGCCGAACGCCTGGCCTCCTCGTTCACGGAACCGGGCATCGTCGTCATCGAGGCGCCGATGGGGGAGGGAAAGACCGAGGCCGCCCTGTTTCTTGCTGACCGCTGGGGTGCCACGACAGGCGCCCGTGGCGCGTACGTCGCCCTCCCGACGCAGGCGACGAGCGACCAGATGTTCCATCGAGTCCGCGACGCACTCCACCGGCGATACCCGGACGAATCGATTGTCCTCCAGCTTCTCCACGGGCATGCAGCGCTCTCGGCCGAATTCGAGGAGCTCGAGCGCACGGGCGACCGGTTGTTCGCCACGACCGACATCGACCCCGACGGCCCCGCCCGCGCCGGCGCAGTCGTCGCCACCACGTGGTTCACCGCACGAAAGCGCGGTCTGCTCGCCCCGTACGGCGTCGGGACCATTGACCAGGCGCTGCTGGCCGCACTCGTCACCCGACATGTGTTCGTCCGGCTGTTCGGGCTTGCCGGGCGTGTCGTTGTCCTCGACGAGGTCCACGCGTACGACACGTACATGTCGACGCTTATCGAGCGACTCGTCGAGTGGCTCGCCGCGCTTGGCTCCAGCGTCGTCATCCTGTCGGCGACACTTCCGACGGCGAAACGCTCTGCGCTCCTCTCGGCGTATGCGCGTGGAGCCGGACTCCCGCCGCCGGACACCCATGCCGACCCGTACCCGCGCGCGAGCTGGGTGTCCGCGCCGAGCTCAGGTTCGGTGCCGCTCGCAGCTTCGGATGCGTCACGTCGGTCCCTCGGCGTCACGTGGATCGATTCCGACGTCGAAGGCGCAATCGCGGACGACGAGCTTGACACGCTCGCAGGCCTGCTCGCCGGGGGTGGTTGTGTCGCCGTGGTCTGCAACACCGTCGACCGGGCCCAGGCAACGTTCCGCCGCCTGCGTGATCGGCTTCCTGGGGTCGCGGCGGACGGGCTCCCGATCGTTGACCTCCTCCACGCGCGGTTCCCGTTCTCCGAACGCGCGGCGCGAGAGGAGCGAGTTCTCCGACGCTTCGGCCGCGAGGACATGAGGCGCCCGGACCGAGCCGTCCTTGTCGCGACCCAGGTGATCGAGCAGAGCCTCGATCTCGACTTCGACGCGATGTGGTCGGACTTCGCGCCAGTGGATCTTCTACTCCAGCGATCGGGTCGTCTCCATCGGCATCGCGCGAACGACCCACGCCGCCCTGCCGCCTTGGCGACACCGGTTCTCCGCATCGTCGGTCCCTCAGCAGTTGTAGACGGGCAGCCGGTCCTGGACCGCGGGACGGCGGCGGTCTATGACGACGCCCATGTCCGGCTGCGGACCTGGCTCGCGCTTGCCCGGCACAACGCGATCCAGGTGCCCGACGAGATCGGTGAGCTCGTCGAGGCGGTGTACGACGACCGGAATCCACCGCTCGACCTCTCCCCGGAGGAGCGCCTGGCCT
>JAJYMP010000233.1 GCA_021786915.1 Chloroflexota bacterium | reverse complement strand
CTCCTGGACACCCAGGCGGTCGCGCGGCGGTCCGGCGAGGTTCGCCATCAAGGCGTCTGCGACGGAGACGAGCGCGCCGCCGTGCGCCTGGCCGAGGCTGTTGACGACGAGGCCCGCGAGCGGCAGGCGTCGCTGGACACGCTGCTCGCGATCGTCGAGGCGCTCCTAGCCGACGATCCCGCCGCGGACGCCACGAACGTGCTGGCCGAGCTCGAGGCGCGGGCCGCCGCCGAGCGCGAGGGATCGTCCGACGGCGTGAACCTGCTCACGTACCACCGCGCGAAGGGTCTCGAGTGGGACGCCGTGGCCCTGCCGTCGCTCGAGGAGGGCCTGCTGCCGATCCGCCACGCCGGCGAGGACGCCGACGCCCTGGCCGAGGAGCGCAGGCTGCTGTACGTCGGGCTCACCCGAGCCCGCGAGCACCTCCTCCTGTCGTGGGCCGAGATGCGCGCCGGCCGGACTGGTGGCGAGGGGCGACGGCGGCCAAGCCGATTCCTGGCAGCGGTTCGGCCCCCCGTCGCGGCGCCCGGGCGCGCGGGGCGCCAGAGCCGCACGATGGCGGGCTCGTCAGCCGACGCGGGAGGGCGGCAGAAGAACGGCGTCTCTCCTGCGAGGGCATCGTCCGCCGGCGACCCGGTGTTCGAGGCCCTCCGCGCCTGGCGGCTCGAGAAGGCCCGCGAGCTCGCCCAGCCGCCCTACGTGATCGCCCACGACACGACGCTTGCGGCGCTCGCTGAAGCGCGGCCGCGCTCGCTCGAGGCCCTCTGGCGGGTAAAGGGGATCGGCCCCAGCAAGGCGGACCGGTTCGGGGCGGAGATCCTCGCGGTCGTGGCGCGCATCGTCGCCGAGGAAGGCGACGAGGAGGCTGGCGGCACCGAGGGCAGTTGACTCGGCCATCGCGAGATCGACCAGACATGCCGGCCATGACGATGCCGCCGGTGGGACCGGCGGCATCCTGCCACGGGCGCCTGCCCTGCCTACGCGGCGAGGTCTCGATGGCGGAAGGCCCAGACAGACGCGAGCCAGCCACCGATGGCGATGACCGCGAACAGCGCGAAGTCGAACACCGGGACCACCCCGTTGTCGATCAGCGGCGTGGTCCGGAAGTGGTCCCAGGCCGAGATCGGCGCGATCCAGGCCCAGTCCCTGGACACCTGCGTCACGACGAAGATGGCGTACATCGCGATCACCACCCCGCCGATGACCCCTGAAGTCCGGCCTCGACTGAGGGTGGCCACCGACAGCAGCGTCGTGACGCCCGCCAGTGCACAGCCGAACACGAACGAGAGGAGGCCGGCGAGCGCGAAGCCGGCGACGTCGAACACGGTGCCGGTTGCCGCGGCAGCGAGCCAGAGGCCGGCCACCACCGCGACGGCCAGGATGGCCATCACGATCACCTGGGCGACGATGTTCGCGGTCAGGTAGCCAGTCCGGGAGAGCGGCGTCGCGAGCGGCAGATCGAGGAAGCCCCGGTCGAGGTCCGCGGCCACCGCTCGGGTGCCGAGCAGCAGGGCCGCCGCCGTCGCGATGAGCGGCCACAGCCAGCTGCCGATGTAGGTGGTGAAGAAGACGCCCGGGTCCGACAGCACGCCCGTCATCCCGAACGCCGCGAGGAACCCCTTGGGGAACGTCTGCATGTACTCGCTCATCAGGGCGTCGTTCGCCTTGAGGACCGGGTACATCGCGCCCATGATCGCCCCGTAGCCGGCGACCACGACGGCGAGCCAGACGGCGAGCAACCGGCTGCGACGGAGTTCGAGGCGGAACGCGGTCATGGCAGCACCTCCTCGGGCAGCGCGGCGGGCCGCGACTCCGCGTCGCCGCGATACAGCCGCAGGAACATGTCCTCGACATCGGGCGTGGTGATCGCGACATCGATCACCCGGTGGCTGCTGATGCGGGCCAGCAGGGCGTTGACGTCGCCGCGAACCATCAGGTGGACCTCGCGGCCCGTGATCGCCACCACCTCCACGTTGGGCAGGTCGAACGCGCCCGGAGCCGGTGGGGTGCCGAGCACGAGGTTGACCGATCGCCAGTGGGCGCCCATCAATTCGGCGACCGAGGAGACGTCGACGACGCGGCCGTCCCGGATGGTCGCGACGCGATCGCACACGCGCTCCACCTCGACCAGGTTGTGGCTTGAGAGGAACACCGTCCGCCCCGCCGAGCGCACCTCGGCGATGAGGGACAGGAACTCGCGCTGCATCAGCGGGTCGAGGCCGCTGGTCGGCTCGTCGAGGACCAGCAGCGGCTCCTCGCCCATGAACGCGGCCACCACGCCGATCTTCTGGCGGTTGCCCCGCGACAGGCGCTTGATCCGCACGCTCGGGTCCAGCTCGAGGCGCTCGGCGAGCGGGGCCCACGCGCGTCGCCTCAGCCCGCGCAGCCGGCCGAGGTACTCGAGCTGCTCCGCGCCGGTGATCTCGCCCAGGAACCCGGGGTCGGACCCCAGGTAGCTGACGCGCTTGTGGAGCTGGGCAGCTTCTCGGAAGGCATCTCGCCCGAAGAGGTGGGCATCGCCTGCCGTCGGGCGCAGGAAGCCCAGCAGCAGGCGGATCGTGGTGGTCTTGCCGGCGCCGTTGGGGCCGAGGAAGCCGAACGCCTCGCCCTCGGCGACGTTGAACGCCACGTCCTCGACGCCGCGCTGGCGTCCGTACCACTTGGTGAGGCCGGTCGTTTCGATGACGGGGGTGGTCATGGGTGCCTCCCATGGCTGTCGCGACGCCGCGCTGCGTCGCCCCGCCGCGCCCGTCGTCCGACGCGCCCTGCTCCGGCGGGCGTGTCGGGACTGCCCGTCGTGGATCGGGGGGATGGTCGCCTCGGGGCGGTGCGCGGAGAGGGGCCGTCTGGCCCGATCGGACGGGGAGCGCGTCCCAATCGGGTGTGACCGACAGATGGGCATGCTCCATCGCAGGCGCCTGCGGGTTGCGAGAATCGAACCGCCCCGCCGGCGTCGCCGGCGGGGCGGGGAGTGACGCGGGGCCGAGGGCTACGCCACCGGGTCCAGCGCCTCCTCGAACTGGCTGGCGTAGAGCTCGTGGTAGAAGCCGCGCTGGGCCAGCAGCTCCTCGTGCGTGCCCTTCTCGACGATCCGGCCGTCGCGCATCACCAGGATCACGTCCGCGTCGCGGATCGTGGACAGGCGGTGCGCGATGACGAAGGACGTCCGGCCCTCCATCAGCCGGGCCATCGCCCGCTGGATGAGGACCTCGGTGCGCGTGTCGACCGACGAGGTCGCCTCGTCGAGGATGAGGACCGGCGGGTCGGCGAGGAACGCCCGGGCGATGGTGAGCAGCTGCTTCTCACCAGCGGAGGTGTTCGTCGCGTCGTCGTCGAGGATGGTCTCGTAGTCGTCGGGCAGCGTCTTGACGAAGTGATCGACGTGGGCGGCCGCGGCCGCCTCGTGGAAGCGCTCCTCGCCGACTTCGCTGTCGCAGCCGTAGGTGATGTTCTCGCGGATCGTGCCCTTGAACAGCCACGTGTCCTGGAGGACCATCCCGAACGTCCTGCGCAGGTTGTCCCGGGTGAGCGTCCGGGTGTCGAGTCCGTCCACCGTGATCCGGCCGCCGTCCACGTCGTAGAAGCGCATCAGCAGGTTCACGAGCGTGGTCTTGCCGGCGCCGGTCGGGCCGACGATGGCCACCGTCTGGCCGGGCTCCACCGCCAGGTCGAGGTCCTCGATCAGCGGCTTGTCAGGCAGGTAGCGGAACGAGACGTCCTCGAAGGTCACGCGGCCCTCGGCGGGCTCCTTCAGCACTGCCGGATGCGCCGGGTCGGGGGTCTCCTCCGCCTCGTCGAGGAGCTCGAACACGCGCTCGGCGGATGCGACGGCGCTCTGGAGCACGTTGGCGATCGAGGCCGCCTGGACGATCGGGAAGGTGAACTGGCGCGAGTACGAGATGAACGCGGTCACGTCGCCCAGGGTCATCGTGCCGGTGGCCACGCGCACGCCGCCGATCACCGCGATCGCGACGTAGTTGAGGTTCGACACGAACTGCATCGTGGGCTGGATCAGGCCCGAGATGAACTGGGCCCGCCAGGACGCGTCGTAGAGCGCTTCGTTGCGCTCGTCGAAGACCTCGATGGCCTCCTCCTGGCGCCCGAACAGCTTGACGATCGCGTGGCCGGTGTGCATCTCCTCCACGTGCCCGTTGAGGGTGCCCGTCCGGTCCCACTGGGCCGTGAACTGCACCTGCGAGCGCTTGGCGATGAACATCGTGACGACCACCGAGACGGGCACCACGAGCACCGAGATCGCCGCCAGCTCCCAGCTGATCGTGAGCATCATGATCAGCATCCCGACCACGGTCAGCACCGAGGTGATCAGCTGGGTCAGGCTCTGCTGGAGCGTCTGGCTGATGTTGTCGATGTCGTTGGTGACCCGGGACAGGATGTCGCCCCGCGACTCGCGGTCGAAGTAGGACAGGGGCAGGCGGCCGAGCTTCTCGGACACCTTGCCGCGCATGCGGTAGACGGTCCGCTGCGTGACCCCGGCCATGATGTAGGCCTGGCCCCACGAGAAGAGCGCGCTGGCGATGTAGATGGCCGTGACCGTGGCCAGAATCGTCGTGAGCTTGGCGAAGTTGATGCCGATGCCCGCCAGCAGGTCGGGGTAGGCAGTCAGCATGTCGATGTAGGTCTTGTTCCCGGTCCGGTTGGCCAGCGCGACGAGCTGGTCGTGCGACAGGCCCACGGCCTGTGGGAACTGGTGTCCGAGCTGGTTGCCGAGGAAGCCGGTGAACACCACGTTCATGGCGTTGCCCAGGATCCTGGGCCCGATGACCGAGAGCACGACGCTCACGACCGCGAGCACGATGACCAGCGCGATCTTCGGCGACTCGGGCCGGAGTTCCCGGACCAGCCGTCGGAACGAGGGCCCGAAGTTCTTGGACTTCGCGCCGCCCATGCCCATGCCCATGCCCATGCCCATCGGGCCGCCGCCACCGGGGCCGCGCCCGCGACCCGGCCCGAAGCCGACCCCGCCGGGCCGGGCGCCCGGAGCCATGCCGCCTTCGGCGTTGCCGTCGGGCCGTGCCGTCGGGCCGCTCATGCCACTTCCTCCTCGGTGACCTGGGACAGCACGATCTCGCGGTAGGTCTCGCAGCTGGCCATGAGCTCGCTGTGGGTGCCGACGCCGACGACCCGCCCCTCGTCGAGGACCACGATCCGGTCCGCGTGGAGGATCGTGCCGACGCGCTGCGCGACGATGATCACCGTCGCCCCCCCGAGCTCCCGGGCGAGCGCCGCTCGGAGGCGGGCGTCCGTCCGGAAGTCGAGTGCTGAGAAGCTGTCGTCGAAGACGTAGATGTCGGGGCGCCGCACAAGCGCCCGTGCGATGGCGAGCCGCTGGCGCTGGCCGCCCGAGACGTTGGTGCCGCCCTGCGAGATCGGCGACTCGAGGCCCTCGTCCATCTCGGCCACGAAGTCCTTGCCCTGGGCGATGTCGAGCGCCCTCCACAGGGCATCGTCGTCTGCCTGCTCGTCGCCGTAGCGCAGGTTCGAGGCGATCGTGCCGCCGAACAGGTACGCCTTCTGCGGGATCATGCCGATCCGTCGCCACAGGTCCTGGCGGTCGAACGCCCGCACGTCGACGCCGTCAACGAGCACGCTGCCCGCCGTCGTGTCGTACAGGCGCGGGATGAGGTTGATGAGCGTGGACTTGCCGCTGCCCGTGGAGCCCACGATCGCGGTTGTCTGGCCTGGATTCGTTGTGAAGCTGATCCCGTGCAGGACTGGCTCCTCGGCGCCCGGGTAGCTGAACGAGACGTCGCGGAACTCCATGCGGCCGGTGCGCGGGGGCGAGACCGGGTCCGCGGGGTCCGCGATCGAGGGCACGGTGTCCAGGACCTCGTTGATGCGGCCCGCCGACACCTGGGCGCGCGGCACCAACACCAGCATGAGGGTGGCCCCGAGGACCGAGAACAACACCAGCATGATGTACTGCAGGAACGCAGTCAGGTTGCCGATCGGCATGCCGCCCGAGTCCACGCGGACGCCGCCGAAGTAGGTCACCGCGATCTGGCTCAGGTTCATGATCAGGAAGATCGTGGGCATCGTGATCGCGAACAGCCGGTTGACCGAGAGGGCGGTGTCCATCAGGTCATGGCTGGCGACGTCGAAGCGCTCCTCCTCGTGGCGCGTCCGCACGAAGGCCCGGATGACGCGCACGCCCGACAGGGTCTCGCGCATGACCAGGTTGATCTGGTCGACCTTCTTCTGCATGACCTGGAACAGGGGGATCGCCCGGGACATGACGATGCCCACCACGATCAGCAGGATGGGCACGATGACCACCAGGATCCCCGTGAGCGGGACGTCCTGGCGCAGGGCCATGATCACGCCGCCGATGATCATCATCGGCGCGGACAGCATCATGACCATCGCCATCAGGACGACCTGCTGCACCTGCTGCACGTCGTTGGTGTTCCGCGTGATGAGGCTCGCGGCGCCGAAGTGGTTGACCTCGACCTGGCTGAACGTCTCGACCTTGCGGAAGATGGCATGCCGGACGTTGCGGCCGAGGCCCATCGCCACGCGTGCCGAGAAGAACACCATCACGTACGAGCCGAGCAT
This sequence comes from Chloroflexota bacterium, assembly GCA_021786915.1. The sequence goes on along the minus strand of JAJYMP010000233.1, from coordinate 8,703 downwards.
CAGCCCGAAGGTGACCAGGAGCATGAAGCCGCCGGTCTGCACGATGTAGTTGGTGTCGCCCTTCACCACGCCGTTGTTGATGATGTCCGCCTGGAGTTCGGGCAGGTAGAGGTTGGCCAGCGACTGGCCGAGCAGGAGCAGGAGGACGAGCGCCACTGACCCCTTGTAGGGTCCGAGTTGGCGCCGCAGGAGTCGGATCAACGGGATGCCTCCGAGCTGTCGGGTGGCGTGGACGGGGCTTTGGGGAACAGGGCCTCTCGGGCGCGGCGCATGGCGCGCATGCCCTGGAGGAGTGCCGCGGCGTCCTCGTCGGCGAGGGTGTCCAGCAGGGAGGCGAGCTTGTCTCGGCGTTCGGTCGCGACGCTCGCGATGAGGCCCTCGCCCTGCGGGGTGAGGACGACCCGGACGATCCGGCGATCCTCTGCGGCGCGCTCGCGGGCGACGAGGCCGCGCTGCTCCATGCGGTCCACGATCCCCGTGGCGCTCGCCTGGGAGACGTCGAGGAGCTCCGCGAGGCGGTTCATGGGCAGCGGGCCCTCGCCCGAGAGCACGAACAGGACATTGAGGTGGACGAGGCTCATCCGGCCGCCCGGCCAGTGGCGCATCTGGTGCAGGTGGCGTTCTGGCGTGATCGCGGCGAGCTCGTCGATGAGCGACTGGCGAAGATCTGGCGCAGGCATGGGAGAGACGTTGGCCCTTCGTTTGATGTATATGATCATCAGATCCAGATGATCAATGTGACGTGAAGGATATGGCCAAGGTCGGCGGTTGTCCAGTGGCCGATAGGTGGGGGCGTCAACGCGCAGGCTGGCAGGGGAATGTGCGCATCCTGTGCGGGGGGTATGCAGATCGTGGGGGATCCAGCGCGCAGCCCCTGGCGGCGAGGCCTTCGCCGCCTCGGCCGTGAGGCCCGCTGCTCGGCGCTACGCCCGCTTGCGGACCTTCCAGATCTCCTCGGCCGGCCACTTCGTCGCCCAGTCCGAGCCCTTCGGCATCCAGCGGGAGGTGGCCTCGGCCGGCGTCTGCGGCTCGAGCAGTTCGAGGATCTCGAAACCCGAGGCCGTGAACAGCCGGATCCACTCGCCGTGGGTCGGGTGGAACTCAACCGACGTGTCGCCCGGCCATGTGATCCGGACCGAGCCGAACTGGGGCCGAAGCAGGTGCTCGGTGGGAGGCTCGGTCTCGTCGTCCGGCGACGCGAGGTAGAACACGAAGCCGTTGGTCAGGACGTGGAGCCGGCCGCCGGGCCGCAGCAGGCGCGCCGCCTCCGGGACCCAGAGCGCAGGGTCCGCCCACAGGACCGCGCCGTACTCGCTGATCGCGAAGTCGAACGAGGCGTCGGGGTAGGGGACCCGCTCCGCGTTGCCCAGCAGGATCGGGAAGTCCATTCCGTGCTCGCCCTGGAGGCGGGCCGCGGTCTCGAGCTGGCGGGGCGAGTTGTCGATGCCGACGGGCCGCGCGCCGCGACGCGCCATCCAGGCCGAGACGTAGGCCGTGCCGCAGCCGAGCTCGATCGCGTCCTTGCCGGCAAGGTCGTCGGGCAGCATGTGGAGATCAGACTCGGGCAGGCCGAAGATGCCCCACCGCTCCTCGCCCGGCGCCAGACGCCACGAGCGCTCACCGGGCTCGACGAACCGCTCCGCGTAGACGTCCCAGGCGGCGCGGTTGGCCGCGACGTGCTGAGGCAGGGCCTCTGCATCCCCCTGGGGCTCGGCGGCCAATCGATCCGCCCCCACCTCAGCCTCCCCGGTGCTTGGCGGCCGCCGCCGCGAGCAGCTCCACGAGCCGCGTGCCGTTCGGCCGCAAGTCGACCTGGACGTGCCCGACGCCAAGGTCGCGCCAGGCATCGAGCGCCCGGGCCACCGCATCGACGTCGGGCGGCAGCGCGTCGGCGGCGATCGGCCGTCCCTCCGCGGGCGCCTCGCTGTCGATGACCAGCCCCGCCGTCACCTCGAGCGTGGCCGGGTCCCGGCCCTCGGCCTCGCAGGCGGCGACCAGCTCGGCGCGCCGCGTGTGGAAGCGCTCGGTGGGAACGCCGAACCAAGCGGCATTCCACGAATCGGCATGGCGGGCGGTCAACCGCATCATGCGCTCGCCCTTGGAGGCGATGAGCACCGGCATCCGCCCGGGCAGTCGCGTCGGGCGGGGGGGCGGCGGCAGGACCACGGCGTCCTGCGCGTGGTGCCACTGGCCGTGGAACGTGACGCGCTCGCCGCGGACCAGCGGCAGCGTGACGGCGAGGAACTCCTCGAACCGGCCCACGCGGTGGTCGAACGGGTAGCCGAAGGCTTCGTACTCGGGCTCGTGCCACCCGGCGCCGAGCCCGAGGGTCAGCCGACCGTCCGACACCTCGTCGATCGCGACCGCCATCTTGGCCGTGACGCCCGGCGACCGGAACCCCGTCCCGAGCACGATCGTGCCCAGCTCGATCCGGCTCGTCACCGCGGCGACCGCCGCCAGGATCGCGAGCGGATCGTGCGGCCCCGCCTCCTCGCCGGGCGCGCGGAACAGGAGGTGGTCATAGGCCCACAGGCTGTCCAGCCCGGCCTGTTCCGCGGCCAGCGCGACATCGCGGATCGCAGGCCAGCGCGAGCCGTTCGGCCCGTCGAAGTCGTTGAGGGGAAGCACAGCGCCGATCTTCATGCTCCCCATGCTACGGGGTCAGGGCGGCCCGCATCCCCGACAATGGGCGGGTGACCGTCTCGCCACGCCTCGCCGCCCGCATCGACCCGCGCCTCCTCGCCGGGATCGCGTTGGCGCTCATCATGTGGGTGCTGGTCATCGCCTGGTCGGACCCCACGGTCAACGCGACCCAACCATGGAACGGCCAGCCGGTCACCGCCCAGGACGCCCGCTCCTACTACGGGTTCAACTACGCGGACCTGTACGCCGGACGCACCGACTGGAACGCCATCGGCGCCTACCCCTATTCGCCTGCCTTCGCCCAGCTCCTGTCCCCGCTCAACCTCCTGCCGTGGACGCTGTTCGTGGCGGCCTGGACCGCGATCCTGATCGCCGCCGTCTGGTTCCTGACCGGGCCGGACTACCTCCTGCTCGGCCTGGTGGTGGGCGCCATGGAGATCGCGGGCGGCAACGTCTCGCTCCTGCTCGCGCTCGCGATCGTCAAGGGGTTCCGCCACCCCTGGACCTGGGCGTTCCTGCTGCTGACCAAGATCACGCCCGGGGTGGGGCTGCTGTGGTTCGCCGTGCGGCGCGAGTGGCGCGCGCTGGCGATCGCCCTCGGAGCGACGGCTGCCATCGCCGCGGTCTCGTACCTGCTCATGCCGCAGGCGTGGCGCGACTGGACCGACCTGCTCCGCGGCAACACGGGCAAGGGCGGCACCTGGGCCGCGATCCCCATCCCGCTGCTGGTCCGCGGGCCGATCGGCGTGGCGCTGATCGCCTGGGGCGCGCGGCGGAACCAGCGCTGGACCGTGCCGGTGGGCGCGATGCTGGCGCTGCCGGCCCTGTGGTACGGATCGCTCTCGATGCTGCTGGGCGTGATCCCCCTGACCACGCGCGAGGAGCGCGCCCGGGCGTGGGCGCGCCTGCGCGCGGCCGCGCCGCGAACGCCTGCCAGGCGCACCTGACACGGCGGGCGGCGCATCGCCGCGGAGCCTGGGCGCCGTCCACGCGGCGCGGGCATCAGGCGCGGAGTCAGCCCCCGGCGGCGACCACCGCGGCCAGCGCGTCGGCGAACGGATCGAGGTTGGCGCTCGTGAAGCCGGCCACGTTGATCCGCCCCTTGCCGACGACGTAGACGCCGTGCTCGTCGCGGAGCTGCGCGACCTGGTGGGTCGACAGGCCCAGCAGCGCGAACATGCCGCGCTGCGTTGCGATCCCGCTCCAGTCGCCCGGGACCCGCCGGGCCTCGAGGGCGTCCACCACCGCGCGCCGGTTGCCCTTGATCCGCGACCGCATCCCGGCCAGCTCGATCTCCCATCGCGGGCGCAGCTCGGCGTCGGCGAGGATCGTGCGGACGATGTCTGCACCGTGGGCGGGCGGGTTCGAGTAGTTGACGCGGATCGCCGCCTTGACGTGCGACTGGGCGGCGTTGGCGTCCGCAGCGGAGCGGGCGATCAGGAGCATGGCGCCGACTCGCTCCGAGTAGAGCGAGAACGTCTTGGAGAACGACGTGGAGACCAGCAGCTCGGCGCCCGGCCGGACCAGCTCCATCAGGCCCGCGGCATCCTCGCGCAGCCCGTCGCCGAAGCCCTGGTAGGCGAGGTCGACCAGTGGCAGGAGCCGCCGCTCCTCCACGAGGTCGCCGATCCGTCGCCAGAGCTCGGGCGATGGGTCGACGCCGGTCGGGTTGTGGCAGGCGCCGTGGAGCAGGACGATGTCGCCCGGGCTCCCCTGGCCGAGGGCCGCGAGCATGCCCTCCTCGTCGATCCGGCGGCCGGTCGGATCGGTGTACGGGTAGGTGCGGACCTTGAACCCGGCTGCCTGGAACATGGCCGGATGGTTGGGCCAGGTCGGCTCGCTCATCCACAGCGTCTCTGAGGCGCCGGTCTGGCGCAGGAGGTCGGCCGCCACCCGGAGCCCACCCGTGCCGCCCGGGGTCTGGGTCGCGAGCGCCCGGCCCGACACCACGGCCTCGTGGTCCTTGCCCAGCACGAGCTCCCGCACCAGCTCGCGGTAGGCGAGCTCGCCGTCGATGGGCCGGTAGAGCTTGGTCGCGGCCCCCTCCGCGAGGCGTCGCTCCGCCTCGATCACGGTGGCGAGCAGGGGTGTCTTGCCGGTCTCGTCGACGAACACGCCGGCCGAGAGGTTGACCTTGTGGGGGCGCGGATCGTTGCGGAACGCCTCGGCCAGGCCGAGGATCGGGTCGGGCGGGGCGGCGACGCGGGCGAAAGACGGGAGCATGGGAGGACCTCGACGCAGGGCTCAGGGGGGCGCCAGCAGGACTCTACACGTGTGGCCCGGTTGCGGGCGAGTGGCGGCCGACCTCAGAGTGCGTCAGAGTGCGGCGACTCTCCCCAGCACGGCGCCGATCCCGTACGTGATCAGGGACGCGGCGAGCCCGAGACCGACCTGCCGCGCGCCGACTAGCAGGGCCGGTCGGTGCGTGAGCGTGGACACGGCCGCACCCACGGCGAACAGGGCCGCCATCGACAGGGCGAGCGCGCCCCACAAGGCGGCGGCCCCGGTCGACGCGAAGTAGGGGACGACCGGTACCACCGCGCCCAGCGAGAATGCGAAGAAGCTGCTCGCCCCGGCGGTCACGGGCGAGCCCATCGTCTGCTCGGACAGGCCGATCTCCTCGCGGACGAAGGTCTCGACGGCGATCTCGTGGTCGGCCATGACGCGCTCGACGATCAGGCTGGACTCGCGCTCCGAGAGTCCGCGAGAGCGGTAGATGTCGCGCAGGATCGCGGCCTCGGCCGACGGGTCCTCCCGCAGCTGGTGCCGCTCCAGATGGACCTGGTAGTCGAGGATCTCGTGCTGGCTGCGGACGCTGATGTACTCGCCCATCGCCATCGAGAAGGCGCCCGCCAGCAGGCCCGCGACGCCGGCGATGAGCACGGTGTGGCTGTTGTTGGACGCCGCGCCCACGCCCATGATCAGCGCGAGGTTGCTGACCAGGCCATCCGACGCGCCGAACACGACGGGCCGGACGATCGAGGCGCCGGGCGTGTCGTGCGGGTTCTCGGGCTCGAGGAGCGACGACCAGCGGGCGCGGAGCGAGCCGAACGACGACACGGCGGCGGACCTCTTTGGGGGCGGGGGCTCGACGGGTCGATTGTCGCCTGGCTGGCCTTTCGGGGGCGCGTCGGGGGCGGCGACAATCCTCCCATCGGCCCTCGGCGCCAGCCCCGGACTGGCCCGACAATCAGGGCATGACCATCACGCACCCCATCGCCGATTCCGCCACCCTCATCGTCTACGGCGCCGACTGGTGCCCCGACTGCCGCCGCTCCAAGCGGCTCCTCGCCGAGCGCCAGACCGGCTACACGTGGGTGGACGTCGCCGCCCAGCCGGAGATCCGGGCCGAGCTGGCCGCGAACGGCTACCCCGCGATCCCGGTCATCGTCCTGCCCGCCGGCGGCATCCTGATGGAGCCGTCCGACGAGGAGCTCAACGCCGCGCTGGACGCGCCTCCGCTGGTGGTGACGCTCTGATCTCCCGGGTGCCGGCCAGGCGCGGAGGGACTACTCGCTCTCGGCGTCGTCGAGCTCGAGCAGCAGCTCGTAGGACGCGTCGCCCAGGAAGGCCCGGACTGACGCCTCGGTCTCGGCGGTCACGTCCACGGGCGCCTCGCCGTCGTCCTCGTCCGCCTCGACGTCGCCGCCCGCGAGCACGCTCATGACCCGCGACGGCGAGGGCTCCACGGCCCACTCGTCGCCGGTCTCGGGGTCGACGTCGAAGAACGACACGGCGTCGATCTCGTAGACCGCGCCGTCGGGGCGCGTCAGCGTGCACGCCCACGAGTCCTCGTCCACGGGGCGGATGGTCAGCGACAGGCCGAGTGAGCGGAACAGCTCGCCGAGCGTGGCGGGTGAGTCGGTCATGGGGAAGTCTTCCTCGCGCGGGATGGTGCGCCGAGCGTAGCGCGTGTGGTGCAGGGCCGTGCGGCGCGCCGGTCGGGTTTCGTCGGACGCGCCGCCGGAGGCCCTCGCCGGCGCCCGGTCGGCGGCTATCCTTGCGCGATGACGCACGACACCCGGGTGGCCGTCATCGGCCTCGGCTACGTCGGCCTGCCGCTCGCCATCGCGTTCGCGGAGGCCGGCCTCGACGTCGAGGGCATCGACGCCTCCGCCCGCCGGATCGCCGAGCTGGCCTCGCGCCGCTCGCCGATCGACGACATCACCGACGAGCGGCTGGGCGCCGCGCTCGACGGCCGCCTGCGCCTGTCGGGCCCTGCCGAGGCCGCCGTCTCCGCCGCCGACGCCGTGTTCATCTGCGTGCCCACGCCGGTCACCGGCACCAAGGACCCCGACCTCGGCCCGGTCCTCTCCGCGGGACGGCTGATCCGCGACCACCTGCGTGCCGGGCAGCTCGTCATCCTGCAGTCCACGACCTTCCCCGGCACCACCATGGGGCCGCTCCGGGAGGTGCTCGAGGAGGGCGGCCTCCGGGCAGGCGCGGACTTCGACCTCGCCTTCGCGCCGGAGCGCGTCAACCCGGGCGACCCGGCGTCCGCGTCGCGCGGAGTGCCGCGGCTGGTCGGCGGCTCGACGCCGGCGGCCACGGACCGCGCGGCGGCCCTGCTGGGCCGGATCAACGACCGGGTGCTCACGCTCTCCTCGCCCGACGCCGCCGAGATGGCGAAGCTGCTCGAGAACACGTTCCGCAACGTCAACATCGCGTTCGTCAACCAGCTCGCACTGCTGTGCGAGCGGATGGGCCTCGACGTCTGGGAGGTCATCGACGCGGCGGCGACCAAGCCCTTCGGCTTCATGCGGTTCACCCCCGGTCCAGGCGTCGGCGGGCACTGCATCCCGGTGGACCCCTACTACCTGTCGTGGCGGGCGCGGGAGTTCGACTTCACCGACCGCTTCATCGAGCTCGCGGGCGACATCAACTTCGCGATGCCGCGCCACGTGGTGGACCTGACCGCCGAGGCGCTCAACGAGCGCAGCAAGGCGCTCAAGGGCTCGCGCGTGGGCGTGATCGGCGTCGCGTTCAAGCCCAACGTGCACGACCCGCGCAACTCGCCCGCGGGCGCGGTGCTCGCGCTCCTCGCCGAGCGCGGCGCCGAGGTCCGGTACCACGACCCGCACGTGCCCGAGTTCCGCGACGACGCGGGCGGGGCCCACACGGGCGTGGGCCTCGACGCGCTGCTCCACTGGGCCGACGTGCTGGTGGTGGTGACCGCCCACCGGAACGTCGAGTGGGATCACCTCTACGCGAACGCCGACTTGGTGGTCGACACCGTCAACTCGTCGCGAGGGCGGGCCGTCAGGCCGAAGCAGGTGCTGCGCCTGGGCGCGGGGTGGTCGACGGGCGCCTGACGCGACCGGCGCCGGTCCTGGCGATCCTGGCGATCCTGGTCGCTGGCGATCCTCGTGAACCCGGTCGATGGCTGCCTGCCCTTTGAAACCGGCTTCCGCCGACCAACCCCAACCCTCAGCCCGGACCCGTCGGTCGTCGCAGCGGACCTCGTGTGGGCCACGGCGACGCAGCCACCTTGGTTGGCTCTGTGGCAGGACCCAGTGCCCGATCTGCGCGCGATGCACCAGCGTCACCTGCATGCGCCGGCGCTCGACGCCGACTTCCGGACCGCCGGCTTCGCGACGACCCCCCCCGAGGCTTGGCCCCGTGAGGTGGCAGGCCGGTAGGGCCGCCCGTCCCTCGAATCTTCATTAGGTTTGAACGCCGGGCTGTCGATCGACCGGTTCTCGCGTCCTAGGGGGTCGGTCAGCGGAGCGCGGCGGGCGCGGAACGGTGGCAAACGAGAGGGATCCGGCGCGCCACGGGGGCCGGTCGGAGGGCTGCGGAGGTGCGCAGCCCGGCGCGACGGCGCCGACGTTTCAACAAGTTCGAAAACGGGCGGGTCAGGACGCGGATGATCGTTGCCACGGCCGAGACGGGACGACCCACATCGCCGGACCTGCGTAGAGTCGACGCCGTGACCGACTACCGCAGGATCTCCTACTGGCTCGAGACCGCCAACGACGACCTGACGCCCCGTGCCCCGCTCGACGGCACCACCGACGCGGACGTCGCCATCCTGGGCGCCGGGTTGACCGGCTTGTGGAC